>JBCBKZ010000734.1:0-3148 GCA_038520955.1 Bacteroidota bacterium
ATTTAGTGTTATTTTGGCATTAGCCTACCTAATACTCAGCTGGTCTATCAGAAACAGTATATGGCTTCAAAAAATAGATGCTTTTTTATTCTTTGTAGTGGGACTGGCGGGCATAGTCCTCCTCTTTATGTGGGTAGGTACAGAACATGAGGTTACTAAAATGAACCTCAATCTTCTCTGGCTCATCCCTACACATCTCATAGCAGCGGTAGGCTTGGCCCTTAACAAGATTCCTAACTGGCTTATCCAATACCTAAAGTACAGCTCCTTCTTCCTGGGACTGGTGGTACTGCTATGGTTCTTTCTTCCTCAGGATCTTCCTTCTGCAGGATTCCCTATGGCTATCATGATTGGACTACGAACTTTTCACCAGTGGAAGTTAACAGAGCCAGTAGAAACAGAGGAATAAGCAATCATCCACCTTGAAAGCTTGATTCGCTGCCGATGATGCCTGTCCGAGTATTTTGAGGACCGTACTTTTTTTATTTTGATAATAGCTCTGAAAAGAAATAATTTCAATATATTACGCATCAGATTTACCATTTCCTTCTTGCTCTGCTCTGATCAGGAATCCTTTCCTGCTTTTTTTGAATTAGGTCTTATGGGTTTTCTCTTATTATCAGACGGATAAAGCATAAAATCACACCTCTCAAGATAATTTGCTATTCATTAGCACAGGATAGGTGTAAGTTTGTCCAAATATTTCGTTGATAGTATTGGGGATCATTTTGTAATTAGAATTGATCCATTTCCGATACGGGACTACAGATTGAATTGTCCACGCTTTTGATATGAAATTTGCTGGTGTATTTTGGATTTTTCTGCTCATCTTTTGGCTCCCACAGAAGGCTCTGGGGCAGAAGCTAACGCCAAAAGAATTAGAAGCACTACGCCAGTATATTCATACCATCAATGAAAAATCAGCCTCAGTAAACGACTGCTTACCCTGCCTCCATAAGATTTTCGAAACAGTAGAAGAGCAGAAACAAAGTGTGGTTGAAGGAAGACCCACAGAGTTTAAACTTCCCTGTTCATTAGAAATCACCCAGGCCGACTACCAAAACGGTGTATTAGAAAAAGTCATAGCCAAGGACAAGGAGAGTGAGTCCATTGTCTTCCAGACAGAATCCTTTGATAATAACTTCCGAAACATTGTAGAGTACTCCAGACAACTGGATAAATATCTGAAGAAAAAACTCTTCATAATGGATGGGTTCTCCAATGCGGATTCCCTGTTTCAGCGCTTGTCTACTGCCTTTGGAAATTTTGAAGAAAGCCAGTTAAAGCTTCAGGAAGAGATTCTCACCTATTACAAACAGAAGCATAAGCGTAAAACTGATAACTATTCCCAGTCGCTGAACATGATGGGCCGTATCATGTATGCTAACTCGGAGTTTATTTCTGATAAGAGTTACTACTTTTCTTCCATGGACGTCCCCCCTCTCAAACTGGAAGAAATAGAATTAATGACTAACATCCTGGATACCCTCGTAACTCAAATGGAGGAAATCACTCCGCCAAGGTATCCTATGGATTTACTGTATCAGAATTATAAGGACCACACCAGAAGGATCAAGAATAGATTGAATTCTGCTAATGACGAGTTTAGTCTTTACGGAAAGATCAGAAGGGATGTCTACAATGAGCTTTATCTGGATTACTATGAGCTAATTAATCGCTCACTTCTGGATACTTATAATCAGTTTGTGGAGACAGCAGCCAAGCAGAACAGAGGATTTATCCCTCAGTTTGTCCAGTTAACTCGTTTCGAAGTTAATCCTAGTTCCTACGAACCTCCCTCTTTCTCTTCAGAGATGTTTGACAGCCTGGCCATGGAGATTGAAGAGATCAATCTAAATACAGATAGGTCAGAGAAAGAAAAGATGCCTAGTGGCTTAATTTCTTCTCTTAACAATTTTCTGGATTTTACGAATCAGGCCGTCCAAAACAACCGCTATCTCCAGCAGGAAGTAAAAAGCTATAAGCTACACGCTGATTACTACCAGGGAATAGACTTTAGCAAGTATGAGCATAGTGGTAGTCTGACTTATCTGAACGACAAGAATTTTTCCATCCCTTACGGGATTTATAAACAAGCCCTTAAATCTTCCAACCTTCTCCCTGTAGAATACAAGGATATGATCACAGGAGAAGCTAAGTCATTAATTCTTTTATTAGAAGAGATTAAGGCCCTGGATGCTGAGTTAAGAGAATACGTAGAGAATGAAACGTATAAAGAGGATAACCTGGAGAAATCTGATCAGATGATGTACAGGTTCATCACCCTCTTTGACAATTTTGATAAGAAAAAGGAGAAGCTCTTCCTGATCATCAACTCCATCCATGAGCAATACAAGCCAGTAAATACCAATAGTTCCTGGTATAAGACCTCCGTGGAACTCTTAAAAACTATTAAAGAAGCCAAGGGGATCTACTTTCAGTTAAAGGATAAATACCTGGGGATTCCCGGTGAAGGTATTCCAGTTGATGGTCTGGAGGCACAAGCCCTTTTTCTAAAGACCAATCAAAAGAAATTGATGCGGGGAATCAGAAGACTAGGAAGAGACAAAACCTCTGATCCTTATAATCCCTATGACCACATCATAGAAAACTCCTATGATATGGCTAAGAAAATTGAGGAGTTAGATCCTAACATAGTTAATGACTATCAGACCTTAAATGAGTTTGTATTCATCTACAATGCCATGGTGGATGACTACAACAAATTTGTAGACCTGTCCAAGATCCGTATTCTTAAATACAACCAGCAGCCTTATAATTACGATCTGACGCCCAGGCAGGCGGCTCCATTGGTGTTTAATATTCCTTTCATCTCTGATGTGGATGATTTCAGCACCATGGCTGGCTATGCACCTATTAACCTGGTTCTCCTGTTAGACGTTTCAGCTTCTATGAATGGAAGAGGAAGATTGGGCTTATTGAAAGAATCCTTCCTCAAACTGGTTCCCATACTTAGGGCACAAGATGAGGTATCCATTGTAGTGTATTCCGGTAAGGCAAGAGTGGTTCTCCCTCCTACCTCCATGGACAATAAAGAGATCGTAAGGAGTACCATCTCCTCTCTCAGGTCTGGCGGTCAAACCAATGGAGATGATGGTCTACAGATGGCGTACAAAGTAGCCAAGCA
>JBCBKZ010000735.1:0-3144 GCA_038520955.1 Bacteroidota bacterium
ATTCAGCTTAAATCCTTCGGTAGAAATAGATCGATTTTCCCGTAAGCTTTGATCCCTGTTTCCCAGATATAAATCTTCTTTGGCGTTTACTACCTCCAGAATAGTACGCTTTCTCAGGTTCCCAAGAGAGTCTGTGGTAAGAATTTCATCAGTTTCATTGCCTGTAGGAATGAGCCTAAGGCGCATGCTACCGTCAATGTCTATTTCTGCTTCAGGACTATTAATACCTACCCCTATTTTTCCTAGCGTGTAGATATCCTCAGTATTGGAAGAGGCTGGAGAGCTTGAGAGAACAGAATACCAGGGACCTTCATCTGGTTTTACCATGGAAAGGATCTGAGATATAGTCATATATCTCAACACACCTGAAGCAGGGTCTACTACCAAAAGGGTAGAATCTCCTTCTACTTCATACTTTTGCAGATTCTCCAGTCTAATTGGATCTGGATTAGGATTATTAGCATCTGGTTTTACGTGCAAGGTATGAGTAGGGCTTGTAGTTCCCATTCCGTTATTCTGGGCCTGGGTAAATAAGCCTAATAGGATCAGAAATAAGGTAAGGGTAGATCGTAATTTCATCTCTAGTTATAGTAAAGGGTTAGCGTTAATGATAGACGTAAAACTTCTTCGTGATAGAATAGCCTTCTTGTTTTACCACAGCGTAATACTGGCCATCAGGCCAATCAGAAACATCTATTTCTGTTTGGTTCTCCATGATGTTCGTCATATGAATATCTTGGCCGAGGGTATTGAAAATCTCCAATCTTGTGTTGAAAGGGAGGTAATCCAGCTCAAGGATGATTGTTGAAACGGCAGGATTTGGGTACAGAAGCAGGTTCACATTCCCTTTGATATCCAGTCCTATTTCTATGATGGATGAGTAGGAGAAAGCGGCATCTATGCCCACTTTTTTAAGCCTGTAGTAAAGAGCGTCTACAGGACTATCTTCTGCTATCTTTGGGTCAATGTATCTGTAAGAACTCATGGCTGTACCACTCTTACTCGCTTCCACTTCACCTATGCTTTGGAAGAATCTTCTGTCAATAGCCCGTTCCACAATGTATTTTTCGGTGTAGTTTTCATATGCCAACTTCCAATTGAGTTGTATATCATTTCTAAACAGACCCCCGTCAAATGATATCCAGGATTCAGGCCGCTCGCCCTCAAAGGAATTTTTTCCGAGGCTAATAGCTTCAAACTCATCCAGGTCTATGCTGAAAGACTGTATCCTTCCCTCAATAATAGACCCCTCTACATATGCCTGGCCAAGGTTTTTCCAAATCTTCCCATTCCAACCTGCTATTACCAAAGAATCCACAGACTGTATCCAATTACCTAGCTGACTCTCCTCATTCCAGCTGAGAGTGAGATTGGAGGTAGCATTAGCCCTTACCTGCCAGTATTCTTTCATGTTTACATGAAGGAGGGTGTATTCAAAAACTGAATCGGAAGTAGGTAGGGTAGGACAAGTGCCTAATAATGGATTCACATAAGCAGCTTTTACCATAGCTGAGGGAGAAGAAGGATCAATTCCAATAGGATGGAGTTGATCACCATCACCTGTAGGGAGTAGAAAGGGGCCATTTCCACTTCGGGCTACAAATCCATCCACATGAAGCTTGTTATCAGCATTTACCACTTTGGCGTTGGGCAGAAAGTGTACATAATGTGTGGGTATAGCTCTATTCGTAGACACTATGCCTTTAATAAAGGTGAATGTATTGGCTATGTCTAATTGGTTCTCTAGCTGAATTCCTCCAGGGTTATCCAGGATACCATCATGTAATAAGATAGGTTGGGTACCTCTAATGCTTTGTGGTAGGGCACTGGAATTCATCAGATAGGTTACCCCACTCAGGCAGGAATCACAATCAATGACACCTTCATTAATTAGGTCTCCTTCAAGGTACAGTTGTCCCAGGTTAGTGAATGTATCTGTTACAGTTAGTGAACCATGAATGTAGGAAATGCCGGATGGCTGGATGATGGTCCTGTGATTGATAGTTACATCTATCCATAAATGGGAGATGATACCAACCATAGTAAGGAAGTGAAAGAATGCTGAAGGCACCAATTCGTAATGGGTTAATATGTAATGGGTATAAACAGAAATGATTCTGATCAGAGGATATGCTAATATTATCCTACGATGGTTAGAATCATTTTTCAATCTCAAATGTAGGATTTTGGGTATTTTTTAGATTGAATATTCTTATGAGTGGTATATATGGGCTCCTAAACCCTAATCCATAGCGTTTGAGGGGGATAGTGAGAGAAAACAGGAACAGCATACTGATGTAAGAACTTTCTTGGGAATTGTAGGTTTTCTTTCTATACCCTAAGGAAATGAGCACTTACATCAAGTTGGATTATTGGTTTGATTACATCTTTAATGAGGAGAGTAAACATAGAGTAGATAAAGTAATCATTAAGATAGCTCTGGTCTCTTTTTTACTACACCTGGGGCTTATTTTCCTTCATAAAGTAGGCTTATTCACCATTCTTTCTTATCCAGAGGAACTATTTGAAGATCCCATTTCTGCTATTTACACCCCATTCTCATTTATCCTTATTTATGAGGTCTTTCTGTTGGTCTATTACATCCCACGTTCCTTCACTACTTCAATTTCAAAACAGTACGAGATCATTTCTCTGATCATTCTCCGGAGAATTTTCAAAGATATTTCTAAGGTAGATATTGCGAATAACTGGTGGCTATATGAATACAATAAGAATCTGTTAATTGATCTGATTGGTTTTATGGCCATTTTTGGGTTGGTCTTGCTGTTTCAGAGGATCAAAGTGGAGAGGAATAGCTCTGGGATTGATGAAGGCCCCATTCAGAAATTTATAAGGTTTAAGAAAAAACTTAGCCTAAGTCTGATTCCAGTATTAGGGTTGATGAGCTTTTATAGCTTTGGGAACTGGATCCTGGAAGTATATCTACTAAATACAGGAGAGTTAACCTCCATCTCCAATGTAAATAATATATTCTACCATGAGTTTTTTACGCTACTGATACTGGTAGATGTACTTATTCTCATAGTTTCTCTCCAGTATACTGATACCTATCACCAGTTAGTCAGAAATTCTGGCTTTGTGATTTCTACTATTCTCATTAGACTTTCGTTTTCTACTAATGGG
>JBCBKZ010000736.1:0-3143 GCA_038520955.1 Bacteroidota bacterium
ATAAAACCACATCTTGGGCTGTTTCTCAGGATCATCTGACCCATAGTATCCCCAGCCTACAATGTAGTAGGTGTCTGCTTCTACCTTCTCATAGAAGTATTCGATCTTCAGCTCAGGATCTCGAATGTCTCTGGACCAGATGATAGTATTGGGCGCAGGCACTACTGCCTTATGAATGACTTGTTCATCAGGTTTATTGACTACACATATAAGTTCAGATCCTTCCACTTTATTGTAGCCAGTACTGATGACGGTTTTGAGTTTACCATCTGCTTCAGCATAGGTATCCTGAATCTTTACGGTCTGATAAAAGGGCGTTTCAGAAATGTATTCCTGTTCTACCTGAACTCGGAAAGTTTCTTTGAGAGGCAGGGCTTGTAATTCTTCCAGGCTCTTGATTTCCGGGAAGGGATCTCCCTCCTGCTGGCCTAAGCTATCTTCATAGATGATGAATTCTCCCTTCCACTTCCCATCCCAAGGGGCAAAGACATCTGCCAGTGACGGGTCAGGTTGTGATTGAGTAGGTTGTGATTGAGTAGGTTGTGAATTTTTGGGTTGTGAGGGATCAGGCTGAGAGGTGCAGGAAAGCACCAACAGTAAACTAACAAGACATGCCAGGTATTTCATAGAAGGAAGATAGTACAATTGTGGCATTAGAGAAAGAACCCCCCTTTGTTGTGATTTTCCTCATATGTTGTTTCCTTTATGCCCTTTGAAGAAGCACGATCAAGCTAACCACTAGAATACCTGAATCATGTACCTCTACAGTACAAAGAATGCCTCTACGAGAGTTTCTCTCAAGCATGCGGTAATGACTGGCCTTCCTGAAGATAATGGCCTATACATGCCGGAGAATATTCACCCACTGCCAGCAGAGTTTTTTGAGAAACTACCTGACTATTCTTTTCCTCAACTTTCCTATGAGGTTTGTAAGCATCTTTTTGAGGATGCACTCACAGATAAGCTAATTTCCGAGGATGAGCTATGTGAGATCGTCAATAACACCATCACCTTTGATGCGCCTATCATAAGCCTGGATGAGGAAACACATATTCAGGAATTATTTCATGGACCTTCTCTGGCCTTTAAGGATTTTGGGGCCCGATTCATGGCGGGACTCATGGGATACTTCGCCCGTCAGGACCAGGAAAAGCTGGTCATACTCGTAGCTACTTCTGGAGATACAGGAGGAGCCGTAGCGGCTGGCTTTCTGGGAACACCTGATATAGAAGTGGTCATCCTATACCCAAGCGGAAAGGTGAGCCACCTACAGGAAAAGCAACTGACTACCCTGGGACAGAATATCACTGCCCTGGAAATAGATGGGACCTTTGATGATTGCCAGAAACTGGTCAAAACAGCCTTTCTGGATAAAGAATTGACCGGAGCCATTAAGCTTACCTCTGCTAATTCTATCAACATTGCTCGCCTCATTCCTCAGTCTCTATACTACTTCCGTGCATACCAAAAGCTGGAAGACAAATCAGTTCCTGTTGTATTCTCTATTCCATCTGGAAACTTTGGGAACCTGACGGCAGGTTTATTGGCGCAGAGAATGGGACTCCCCATCGCCAAATTCATCGCAGCGACTAATGTGAATGATGTGGTACCTCAGTACCTCCAAAGTGGAGAATTCTCTCCGAAACCCTCTGTGCAGACCATCTCTAATGCCATGGACGTGGGCAACCCTTCCAACTTCGCCCGTATGCAGGATCTCTTCGAAAGCGATTGGCAGGACATGTGTCGATTAATTGAAGGCTTTGCCTATGATGATCAGCAAACCCGTGATGCTATGCAGGAGATTTATGATACCTATAAGTATGTCATGGATCCACATGGAGCAGTTGGATACCTTGCCTTGAGACAGTTTCAAGAGCATTATCCTAATTGTCAGGGTGTCATTTTAGAAACAGCCCATCCTTCTAAATTCCTGGATGTAGTAGAGCCTGTCATCAAAAAAAAGGTGGATATCCCAACTCGCTTATCAGAATTAGCAGATAAGAAAAAGGAGTCTGTAGAGATGGACGTGGATTACCAGGCCTTCAAGCAGTTTCTTCAGAAAAACTACAGCTAAGCTAGTTAAGCGTACTTATGAGTGTCATCAAAATAAGCCTATTTTCTCTGTAAGAAGGGGAATAGGTAAATTTACTGGCTAAAAATTCAAACGTTTGCTTGAGAATTCTCCTGTTAGCCAGGAATAATCCAGTAGTTTTTCCTTCCTTTGGTGTCTCTATTCAGGAAGTCAATCTTCAATTGAATGTCCCTCATTTTCCTTTACGGCAAGTGAGAATTTATTCTTTAAGACACTAATAACAATTGCATCCTATGAAAAGAAAAATGCGCATGGGAATGGTGGGAGGAGGAATCGGAGCCTTCATCGGGGCCGTTCACAGAATGGCAGCAGCTATCGATGGAGAAATAGAACTGGTTTGTGGCGCCTTTAGTAGTAATCCTGAGAAATCTAAAAAGTCTGGGGCAGAGCTTTTTCTGCCCGAAGACCGAGTATATGGCTCGTATGAGGAGATGATCCTTAAGGAGAAAGAACTACCAGAGGGAGAAAGAATGGACTTCATCTCCATTGTAACCCCAAACCATGTGCACTTCCCACCAGCTAAAATGGCCATAGAGCACGGATTCGCAGTTATCTGTGATAAACCGTTATGCTTTTCCATGGAAGAAGCCTTTGAGCTACAGAAGCTGGTCAAGGAGAAGAATGCCCTCTTTGCATTGACGCATAATTATACAGGTTATCCCATGGTCAAGCAGGCAAAGGAGATGATTGCCGCTGGAGATTTGGGCAAAATCAGAAAGATAGTGGTAGAGTACCCGCAAGGTTGGTTATCAGACTTTGTAGAGGCAAGCGGACAAAAGCAGGCAGCCTGGAGAACAGACCCTAAGAAGTCTGGTAAAGCAGGTTCCATTGGAGATATTGGAACTCATGCAGAGAATCTGGCGGAGTATATCTCTGGTCTGAAAATCACGGAAATGTGTGCAGACCTCAGCACCTTTGTAGAAGGAAGACTGCTGGATGATGACGGAAACATTCTCCTTCATTTTGATAATGGTGCCAAGGGCGTTCTTCATTGTAGCCAGATCTCAAATGGAGAAGAGAATTCTCTAAACATCAGAATCTATGGAGAGAA
>JBCBKZ010000737.1:0-3140 GCA_038520955.1 Bacteroidota bacterium
CAATGGATTGGAAAAATCGTAATCTAGCCTTTGGTCGCTAGGAGCGAGTCGATAATGGTTTTTGCTCTGCCTGATGCCAAATAAGGCAGCTGGCGGCGCATGGCGTTTAAGCTTTCAAAATTGGTGAATAATACCAGTAGGCTCCTATGAGAAATTTTTCTCTTGGTGAAAGAGTAGAGTCTATGGAAATCAGATTCCAGGAACTTGGATTCCTGGTTATACAGGATCTCCATAACCTTTCTGATGTGAGTGGTCTTATTGCTGGCCGGTAGGTGGGCATGTATCTTATCTGCGAAGGTTACCAAGCCGCCCTTGTCACTTTTGTTAATGGCTATATTGATGAGAACCAGAGAGGCATTGATGGCATAATCCAGAAGGGTCATCCCCTGGAAAGGCATCTTCATGCCGCGACTTTTGTCTAGCAGGCAATAGATGTTCTGCGCCTTCTCGTCCGTAAACTGGTTGACCATGAGTTTACCTGTGCGAGCTGTGGCCTTCCAGTTGACGGTCCTGTAATCATCTCCGCGTACGTAATCCTTGATCTGCTCAAACTCGGAAGAATTCCCCAGCCTACGGATCTTTTTGATGCCCGCCATGGTAAGCCTATTGGAGATAGCTAGTAGCTGGTACTTGCGCATTTGGATGAAAGAAGGGTAGGTGGGTACCATATGTGGTTTCCCTATCTGGTACCTTCTCTTGATCATACTAATGGGGCTGGACACAAATATGTTTGTCACTCCAAAGTGGTATTCTCCTCTTTCAACTGGTCTTAGATCATAGCTGATAACATCCTTTTCTCCAGAAGGAATTGAGAGTCTAAAGTCTTGATCTCTTATCTGAAACTGGAAAGGGGTTTCATCATTTACGGCTATTCTGATTAGGTGGGGGTACAAATTGTTTAGGTGCACTTCTACTGGATTTACATCTCCATTAGAGAATTTCTCCGGTAATACTCTTTTAGCTGAAATACCGCTTGGAAAGCGGTAAAGCATCCAGATATCCAGGAAGAATATGATGACGAAACTCAGCGCTGTAGCTACGGCAATCGGGAAAAGGAAAGGAAATAAATAGGAAAGAATGAATACGCCAACCAGACTTCCTCCTACAAGAAAGAATCTTTGATGTATAAATAATGACTTAAGAATGGCTTTCATGGCGCAGGTAATTTCCTATTTATCTTGGGATTTCTATAGTTCCAATCAACTTCTTAATTACATCCTGGGGGGTAGCGCCTTCCATTTCTTTCTCAGGTGCAAGAATGATTCTGTGCTTCAGTACATGTATGCTGACTAGCTGTATATCTTCAGGTGTTACAAAGTCTCTTCCTGACATGGCTGCCGCCGCTTTGCCGGCATGCATAATATTAAGAGAGGCTCTGGGTGAAGCGCCAAGGAATATGTCCTTATTCACCCTTGTGCTATTCACGATCTGAACGATGTATTCCATCAGGTTTTTGTCCAGATGAATACTATTTATGACCTGCTGTGCCTCAGCTATTTCTTCTCCGGTGATAATCGAATTTAGAGAATCAAGAGGATCAGACCCTTTTCTTTCATGGAAGCTTTCCAGCATGTCTACTTCATGGACTACTTCCGGGTATCCCATTTCCAGTTTGAAGAGGAAACGGTCAAGTTGGGCTTCCGGTAGGCGGTAGGTCCCTTCCTGCTCCACCGGATTCTGTGTAGCTATTACGATGAAGGGCGCTTTCATGATATGTCTTTTTCCATCAATGGTGATCTGACGTTCTTCCATCACTTCAAAGAGGGCAGACTGAGTTTTGGCAGGTGCCCGGTTAATCTCATCTATGAGAATGAGTTGAGAGAAGATGGGCCCTTCCTTAAAATCGAACTTAGCGGTAGTGGGATTAAATATGCTTGTACCGAGTACATCTGAAGGCATAAGGTCAGGCGTAAACTGAATTCTGGAGAAGCCTATCTGTAGGGCCTTGGCCAGAGACTTTGCCAGCATGGTCTTAGCCACTCCAGGAACTCCTTCCAATAGAACATGGCCATTTGCCAGAATGGAGATCATCAGTAAATCTATGATCTCATCCTGCCCAATGATGACCTTCTTAATCTCAGTAGAAATTTTTTCTACCGTCTGACTAAAGGGGGCCAGGTCTATTCTTGAGGTGAATAAGGGTTCGCTTGTACTTTCTGTTGTGTCAATTTCAGACATATGTGCTAAAAATAGTTAATTCGATTACAAACTGACTTTCTGATAAAAATCATTCAGCCCGTGATTTAACTCCATGAATTCATTCTCCGAAATGGAGGTTTGGCGCTGCATGGACTCTACCAGGCGTACCAGATTCTGAATAGTCTCTATCTGAATTCCTGTTTTTCCGGCCACCTTCTGGATAAACTCCTCATCTAAGGAGGAGACTTCTATTCCATACCTATGGTATACATAAGATAGCCAAAGCTTTATTTTTTTATCACAAAGTTCTTTATGGGTGCTGTGCTGGTAGTATAACCTACCAATGGTTTCAGTAAAATCCAGCGTAGAATTAGGGAGAGGGAGAATGACCGGAATCATGCGTTGCTTCCTTTTTGCTTCAAATATCCCAAAGATCAGCCCTATCACCATGGTCATCCAAAAGGCCCACCTCAGTCCTTTCTGGCTCAGAATATATCTGAGAGGATTTTTCTGGCTGGCAACTTGCTCTAGGTTTTTCTCTTTGTAATACTCATCCCAAATAACCCGTTCCGTCTGTTTTTCCAGATGGGATAAGGCGGTTTCCACATATTCCAGGTTGGGGCCAGAGAGCATATGGTAGTTAGTGAAGGCCAGGGGAGCAGTACATACAAATAGTCTCCCGTCTTCTATGTCCACTCTTACCATGTTGATGCTATCCTGATTATTCACGCTTAGCGCGATAGGAACTAAGGGTGTCTCAGCTTCCTCATCCTTACTGATAGAATACCCTAATTCAAACGAGTTGAAATAGTATCCATTTTGTTCGCTAAGGTTCGGATTCAGGAAGCTAGAGATGGCCGTGTCTCCTGCGCTTAGGCTATCAGTGGAATTTGCATTTCCAAAGAGGATGTTAGGGAGATTAATTTTTATGCCCAGGGTATCCAGTAGATTAGCGGGTATCTGATGAGTAGCGATGAAGGCATCATTCCCCATAGAGATAA
>JBCBKZ010000738.1:0-3139 GCA_038520955.1 Bacteroidota bacterium
AGCCAGAACTCCATTCACATCCTGCATCACATCCGCTCCGTCTACCTCTATGCTATCAACAGTATGTTCTCAGGAGACAAGATCAATGAGACTGAAGGGAGAGCAGTACTGCACATAGCTTTGAGGAACTTAAGCGGGGATAGCATAGAGGTAGACGGAGCGGATGTGATGCAGGATGTGAATGGAGTTCTGGCTAAGATGGAAGCTTTTACCAACCAGCTGCATTCAGGAAACTGGAAAGGATATACCGGAAAAGGAATCACAGACATAGTTAATATAGGCATAGGCGGATCTGACCTGGGCCCTGTCATGGTAACCGAGGTCCTCAAGCCTTACTGGAAAGAGGGAATGAATGTGCACTACGTATCTAATGTAGATGGTACACACATAGCTGAGACCTTGAAGAAAGTTTCTCCTGAAACTACTCTCTTCATGATCGCCTCCAAGACTTTTACTACCCAGGAGACCATGACCAATGCGCACTCGGCAAGAAGTTGGTTCCTGGAAACGGCTCGGGACGAGGAAAACATTAAGAAGCACTTCGTAGCCTTATCTACCAACAGAAGTCAGGTAGAAGCATTCGGGATAGATCCTGAGAATATGTTTGGCTTCTGGGACTGGGTAGGAGGTAGGTACTCTCTCTGGTCTGCCATAGGCCTGTCTATAGCATCTGTCATAGGCTTTGATAATTTCAAAGAGGTGCTGAGAGGGGGACATGAAATGGACCAGCATTTCCGTACTGCTGCTTTGGCAGATAATCTTCCTGTTACCCTGGCCCTTATCGGCCTGTGGTATAACAACTTCTTTGGCGCGCAAACTGAGGCTATTCTTCCTTATGATCAATACATGCACCGTTTTGCGGCCTATTTCCAACAGGGGAATATGGAGAGTAACGGCAAGTATGTGGGGAGAGATGGGGAGAAAGTAGGCTATGAGACTGGACCCATCATATGGGGAGAACCTGGTACCAACGGGCAGCATGCTTTTTATCAACTTATTCACCAGGGAACCAAGATGATCCCCTGTGATTTTCTGGCACCGGCGATTAGCCATAATCCCATAGGAGACCACCACCCTAAGTTGTTATCTAACTTCTTTGCGCAGACAGAGGCCCTAATGGCAGGGAAAACAGAGGCCGAGGTAGTAGCAGAACTGGAAGCTGGCGGTAAATCAGCAGAGGAGATCGCTTACCTGAAGCCTTTCAAGGTTTTCGAAGGAAATAAGCCTACCAACTCTATTCTCTTTAAGAAACTGACCCCTTATGTACTGGGGAACCTCATCGCCATGTATGAGCATAAAATATTTGTCCAGGGCGTGATCTGGAATATCCTCAGTTTTGATCAGTGGGGCGTAGAACTTGGTAAGCAGTTAGCTAAGAAGATTCTCCCTGAGTTAACAGGAGGTGAAGACATATCATCTCATGATTCTTCTACTAATGGATTGATCAACGCTTACAAGCGTATGCGTTAGTTCTCGGAATCTGTATTGAGACCAGTAGATACGTGGGTGACTAGGTAGTCATCCACCATTTCTTTTTCGGAGGTATTAAGCTGAGAGTACAGCCTGTCAAAGAACTCCAGGTCTACAAAATACTTGATGATGTCTGGCTCCCCTATGTTCACACGGTTGTCGCGTAGCATATTCAGCATCATAGGGATCCAGCTATACGGCCCATACATCTCATTCAGGGCATTCTCCATATCCTCTTTCTGCTTCTTGGTGAGCTTTCTCATAGGATAGGCGGAGGAAGCTGCTTTGGAAATTACCCCATCTCTGACCTGACTGGATCTGGAAATGCCTGCGATGCGCTTGCTTTCTTCAGCAGCTACGTACTGGATAGATTCAGCAAACAGCTTTTGTATGAAGAGCTTGAAGGCCGTTACGTTATTATAGTTGAAATCTTCTCCTGAAACGTAGAAAACCTCTCTTTCCTCATCATACATATACACCTCTCCTCCTACATCCAGGTAATAACCTTTGATATAAGCGTCTTCCAGCACAATTTTCATGGGCGTACTATTCTGCCTTACAGACTCATCCAGCTTATTTACATCTGAGATATAGTCAGTATGGAAGAGAACCTGATTTTTGGCTGAGTCATATCGACCATATTTTGTCAAAATGTGTCTTATATAGATTTTGTAGAAAGGCTCTATATTCTTTCTGGCCAGTTTAGCATCTATAAAGTCTATCTGAGTCATAGAGGCTTTATGATTCCCAAGGAGGTTAATCTTTTCGAAAATGAACTCTATCCCCTCATTTAAGGCCTTAGCTAGTGGAGGGTTATTGTCATCCTTATTCAGGTAGAATACATTATTCTCAGCATTTCTTAATAAGCAGTTACTCTCAAAGAAGAACATGGTGCCCAGGGAACCAAAATCAAGGGTAAGTATACTGGAACCTTCTCCGAACCTTCCTTTGAGCTCAGCATAGGCTGAAAGCCTGAATCGGTTATCATCTGTAAAAGGGTAACCATCCATACATTCATTAATGATCTCTTCCAGTTTCCTGTCGGAGGTAGGGTTGGCAGAATAAGAAAATTGAGGGATGATGGACAAGAATAATAGAATCAGTAAAGAAAATGAGACAAGTTGACTCTCTGGTTTCTCAAGCATACTGGTGCGTGTACGTTCCATAAGTTAGGGGTTGTCTCGTTCCTATTTGTGTAAAAACTAATGAAAAATCACGGGTAGATGCGAGCTATCCTCTTCAACAGTGTAAAATCTATACAATTCAGTCAAAGAATGTATTCATACAATCTCACTAAACAACGTTGAAGAATGGCAAATATGATCTGTTAATAGTTGAAAGATAATATCCATCATTCGGATAAAATAACAGATATATCCCGAAAGCTGACTTAGGGGTAAAGTCCCTTTTGGTAAATAAGGAGGTGATTATTACTACAGGCCTGAAGAGGGCTTTTTCTTTCTACGAATTTCCTGCCTCCTCATGGGCATGCCGTCTATGAGAGCAAAAAGCTCCTGTACAGCGAATATTTCATTTGTCTTCCTGGCTTTCTCTCCTCCATCTTTGCCAATGAGAATGATGACTACCTCCTCCTGAGAAATGGAAAACCGTTTTCTAAGACTGTTTACGTCAGTTTTTGAAAGGGTAGGACTGTTTTCATACTTCCCCG
>JBCBKZ010000739.1:0-3134 GCA_038520955.1 Bacteroidota bacterium
TCACCTATGTGCAGTGGTTCTTTAATGACTACTCTACAGAAGAAGATTCTCCAGAATTTCAGTTTCCAGGAGATGGGATCTACCATGTAGGGCTACTTGTGAGAAATGATGATTGGACTTGTTGGGACTCTACAGTAAGAGAAATTGTGGTAGGAGAAGGAAATGTTGATTGCAAAGTGGAGATAGGATTTTTCCCGGATGAGAATGACCGCTTCAGAATTCATCTGGAAGCCTATACTGACAGACCCTATCAGCGTTTTGAATGGCTATTCCCTGATGGTACTGTGATGGAAGGAAGAAAACTGCTGAGACGCTTTGATGAACCGGGAGAATATGAGGTATGCCTAAGTGCATTCTCAGATGATGGATGTGAAGCCAGAAGATGTGTGAGAATATTCATCGAGAGAAACAACTTCGAGGCAGAATGTGATGCCAACTTCATCTTCGAACCTCTGGATGAGTTCACCTTCAAATTCTTTAATCAGTCCAGATTCGGAAATCCTGGACCCGGTAAGAATTACCGCTGGGACTTCAGGGATGGAACCTTCTCAGATGAAAGAAGTCCCAAACATAAATATGAGAAACCCGGTGGGTACCTGGTATGTCTGGGAATCTGGGATAGCCTGGGTTGTCAGAGTAGTACCTGTGACTTCGTCATAGCAGCTGGTGAGACGGGTGAATGTGAAGCTAATTATGACTATACCGCCAATGCTGATGATCCATTGACCATCAGCTTTGAGAACCTTTCCAGAGGAGACTACACTCATGTAGAGTGGCACTTTGGAGATGGAGAAATGACCACGGATGATAATCCTACCTATACTTACGAGAGAGCAGGAAGATACTTCGGAGGACTCATCATCCACAATGACGATTGGAGTTGTTGGGATTCCATGGCCACTACCATGACCATTGGTGAACCGACAGAAGAAGACTGTAAAGCCTGGTTTGAGCTCATTCCTAATCCGGCCAATGATCTGGGTATTAAACTTATTGGCCAAGCTACCGGAGAAATTGAGAAGTGGGAGTGGGAGTTCAGTGATGGGACTAAGGTTCTTGGGCCGGAAGTGCCGCATAGATTTAGTGCACCCGGCGACTATAAAATCTGTCTGACTACCACAGACCTCAGAGGATGTGTAGCTACCTACTGTGAAGAGGTAAGTGTGCCTTTCTTCGAAAGACCTGAGTGTATAGCCAGATTTAATCCGGTAAGAGTAGGGAGTGGGGTATTCTACTTTGACAATGAATCGAGAGGAGGTACACCTGCAGATCCACCTTCATTCTTCTGGGACTTTGGAGATGGAGAGGTAAGTACGGAAGAGAACCCACTTCATGATTACCCTAATAACGGTACCTACTTTGTTTCTCTACTGATGGAGACAGCTGACGGATGTGTGGATACTGCAGAGTTTGTGGCCAGAGTAACTGATCGTCAGGAAGAGCTGAGATGTCAGGCCAAGTTCCACTACTTCGGAGATGATGAGGCAGAAGGTAGATTAGTGAACTTTGTGAGTGATGTAGATGCGGAGACAGATTCTATCACTTACTTCTGGGACTTCGGAGATGGCAATACTGCTTACGCGCCTAATCCGAGCCACGTATACTCAGAGCCTGGTAGATATAGAGCTTGTCTGGAAATCACTACGGCAGAGGGGTGTGTGAGTAAGTTCTGCGAGCCTGTATTCATAGAGGATATCCAGCAGCCGGAAACCCACTCTGTAAGTGGAAAGATCTATATGGGAGATCAGTATCCAGATGAGGTGACAGTTTACCTTGTAACCCTGGATATTTATACCCAGTTCTTATACGCCATAGACTCAGTTACCCTGACGGTAGGAGCTTCAGATTCGGCTTTCTATCAGTTTGATGAAGTGCCTACAGGTTTCTACCTGACCAAGGCAGCCCTCACGGAGTCTTCTCAGTACTATGATGATTACATCCCGACTTATTACGGGGAGAAAATCTTCTGGGCCAGAGCCAACTTCATTCCACTCTTTACAGACAGAGAGGAGATAGACATTCAGTTGATAGAGGCAGAGAACCCGGGAGGGCCAGGTTTCATATCTGGTAATATATTTGAAGGTGCAGGCAAGAATGATCCCGGGGCAGAGGATGTGCAGCTGATCCTCTTGGATGAGGAGGCCAATGCCATCGCTTACACCTTCTCAGATGAGAATGGCTACTTTGAGTTTGACAACATCCCTTATGGTAACTATACCGTCTACGGTGAGTCTATCAACAAAGAAGCAGATCCGGTACCTGCAGCCGTAGATGAGAATAATCCTCAGGCCACGGATGTGGGCATGGAGATTCAGGAATCTCTGATCACCGGATTGAGAGAGGACATAGACCAGTACCTGACTTCTATTGGGGAGGTATATCCTAACCCGGTTACTGGGGTGGCACGTCTGGAAGTAGAGCTGAGAAATACAGAAGATGTGGGCGTGTATATCTACGATATCAGAGGTAAGCTCATGTCCAAGCGTATGGAGACCATAGCCAGAGGGGCTAGGGACATTCAGATAAACGCAGAATCTCTGCCAGCCGGGGTATATCAGATTACCTTGAGAATAGGCAAAGCCAGCGTCAGCAGAAAGTTTGTGAAGTACTAGAAATGCGAAATAGCTCCGTGTCTATCCTCGGAGCTATTGTTTTCACCATTTTATGAGAAAAGAAAAATCGCTAGCTGAAAGGCTAGCGATTTTTAATTTCTTTTCAGGACAACTAGCCCGCTGAGTCTAATAATTTTTTTGCTTGGAGGAGGGTAGTGTTTATGTTTTCCCTTTTCGGGAAGCTACTTTTTGCACTCTCCAAATAGGAAACCGCTTTTTCATATTCTCCTTTCTTCAGGTAAGCAAGGCCTAAAGTATAGGCAGGGAATGGTCGCGTGAAGTATCCTCGACTCATTTCCACAAAATTGGAGGGAAGAAGCTCCTCTGCCTTCAGGGCTAATTCTATCCCTTTTTCTATATCATGTTCTGTGGCTACTAAGACCCATGAATAGGTATTTATACCAAAAAAGGCAGAATCTAATTCGTAGGCTCTTTCTCCATGTTCCACAGCTTTGTCGACAGATTTTTGGTCAACGTACAGGCAGGCGATAGCTGTATGAAACATTCTATTGTTTGGGTCAG
>JBCBKZ010000073.1:0-13064 GCA_038520955.1 Bacteroidota bacterium
TGGTTTCCCAAATTCTAACAGTTCATGAATATGAAATGACCGCTTATACGTTCCAAAAAACCATTCATACCTAACTTCCTACTTTTCTTCTCTTCGGACGTTTTAGTGGTCTGGCTTTTGCATCTAATATTATCGAACGGTATTCTGGAGTTACAAAAGCAAGGGCTGGGGAATATTCATGCGTTGCACGAGTTCCCTGGCTTTTAGAGCAAGGGCTGGGGTTGATTCTCTGTCGGAGACAGATTGAGTCCCCCGGTTTTTTTTATTACCCCTTTTCTTTGTGGATCACATAGGCAATTGGGAACATCCGTTTTAGCCGCTGATCTATATCGTGAATACTTACTACCCCGTCCCCATTTTCATCTAATCCCGCATTCTGCATATAGGACTTTGACGGTTTTGCATATAACGCAAAGCAAGGGTCCTGATATCGAGCCTTAGGGTATAGGATTCCTAAATAAAGATCTGTCAGGCTTTGGTATTCCCCATATCTGGACCTGACTTGCTGTAGGTATTCATGCACATAGGTCATCTGCTCATGGGCCTCCATATTTGACAGTTCAGAAGGGCTTACGTTCATTTCCTGGGCTACGGCAGGCATAAACTGAATGAGGCCTACTGCCCCACTCCCCTTTTTATTCCTGACCTTGGGGTTGAAGCCAGACTCTGCTTTCATAACTGCCATGGTCCACTCAGGTGGGATCTGAAGTTCATCAGAGACTTCCTTTACTTTAGTTGAAAATGATTCTGTATCTGGGATGAATCTTTCTGCCTGATCCAGTAGATACAACTGGTCTTTCGGTTGCCAAATGTGGGTCCAGTCAAAATCTGGGACTTTGACGGACAGTAGCTGATAAGAAAGCAGGCAGATTACCCCCATATTCCAATAGGGGTTTTTCCATACTGCCCAAAAAGTTTTGAGTGAGGCAAGACTTCCTCTTGCCCTGGTTAAAGGGTAGGTTTTTCTTTTCATGAGATCAATAAGTATTAAGAATGAGACATAGCATTCCTGATCTCTGGTGCCGCCTTGAGAAACAGGAGATACTTAAAGTAATTCTTTAAATCACGTGATTGAATTACCTGAATATACGCCTTTTATTCATTCCGGTTAACAGGAGAATGCTGACTATTTGACAGCTATTAGGTAAGAAGCTGATTATCAGAAATAAGAATTTCCCCTTTGCTCTGTTTAAAAACAAAGGGGAAATGAATTGGCAGTTATCTGTAAATACTAGAGCGCTAAATCAGTTAGCTGATCTTTTCTGTCTGGCCATCCATCCCATCAGGCTTACGGGTTGACCATCCACCTTAACAGGAGAACCATCATAGTCAAACTGACATTTATTGGTGTGAGAATAAATCCAGGAGAAGTGTCCCAGGTAATGAAAATCTTCTCCCCCAAACTGATTAGTAATGTCTGTCACGTGATCATAGAGAGAATAGTGCACATTGGGTGCTCCGGCTTCCATCAGCATTTTATAGGCAGGGGTAGCTGTTTGGTCTGCCTGGGTTACTGGATCATCCTGACTATGGATGAACCAAATAGGAATATCCTTAATTCGATTAATGTCGTCATCAGATAAAAACTGGGCCCCAAAAGCTAGGGCAGATGGGAAGGCAGCGGCGAAGTAGTCAGGGTACAATAGCAGTAGCTTTAAGGTCATGTATCCTCCATTAGAGCAGCCCCCTACATATATGCGATCCTGGTCAATATTAGGATTAGCATCCACATAGTTTTTGATCAATGCCATCAGGCTTTCATTATACCTGTCATTCTTATCTCCACGTGTATACTGTCCATCTCCCCTATCCATCCAGAAAGTGGGTGCTTGAGGAACTAACACATAGGCCCCTTCAAAATATGCCTGTATTTCAGGAGAAGCATAGTTGGCTGCCCGGTTAGCTATTAAAGGAATAGAAGTATCTGTTCCTCCCTCTCCCCCGCCATGCAGCCAGATAAGGAGTGGACGTTTACCCTCACCAGTTTCCGGACTGTAGCTTGCATAGGTCAGTGTGGTTTCTTTATGGGTAAAGCTTCCCGTCAGATCGAACTCATCTATTAAAGGGATAATTCTATCAGTTTCATCATCCCATACCTGATTCGTGGTAGTATTCGTAACCGTCAATTCGAAGTCTATCCACTGATTACCATTACAGTTGGGGTTGCCGAAGAAATATTTTACCGGAGAGCCTAGCTGCTCAAAGGGAGCTACAAATAAAGTCAGTGTAACATAAGACCCTTTCTTTACTCTCTTGCCTTTTTCATCTGATACATACGCATAGAGGACTTTCAGTTCTCCTTCAGCTTCTGCCGGAGAAAGCTCCATACAGCTAGTAGATCTTTTTACCTTGACAGTAAACTCTCCCCCATTCGCTTCAGATACTTCATTCTCCATAGGAAGAATAACCTTGGAAGCAGCAGCGCCCCAGTCAAAGCCTTCTACAACTAAGGTATAGGCACCTTCTGATACTTTTTGGGGATCAGTACTTCCCTCAGCATTTAGGGAGAAGTGTAGCCCTATCAAAAGCGTAAGTATGAATATCTTTTTCATGTTGGATAGTTTTACTGTTTAAGAGGCTTTATAGCGTCTGAACAACCAAGCTTATGAAAGAAAACAAGAAAAGCCACAACTCCCGCAGGAATTATGGCTTTCAATATCTTTAAGGATTCCTTAGGCAGCAGCTACGCTAAATGCCCAGCTAACTTTGTCCCAGTTGAAGATTACCTCTTCACCTTCTACAGAAAACTTGAGTCTTTCTGTGGACTGTTCCTGCATTTCTGGAGAAACATCTACTCTCAAAGCGTCTTTTGTATCATCATACTCATAGGCGCCCCACTGATTCCACTCCGTGTTGAAGATAACTGTCCATTCTCCTTCTTCCCTAGGGATGGAAAATAAGCTATACTTCCCGGCTGCTAGTGCTTGTCCGTTTATGGTAACGTCAGTGTTGAACTCAATGGTAGTAGCCTCGTTAGCTCCCGTTCTCCACACAGCATCATATTTTTCCAGGTCTCCCCAAATGGTTCTCCCTTTCACAGCTGGCGAACTATAGGTGATAGCTACCGCTATCTCTCCAATTTTAGCCTGCTCCTCTATGAAAGGACTCAATCTTTCCTGAGGTGCATTTGACTCTTCTGTAGTTTCCTCCTCTGTTGTCTCAGCACTCTCGGATGAAGGAGCCTGACAACTAAATGCAAATAATACACAAGCAAGTAATAAGCTATACTTGATAAATTTCATAATTCTCTCTCTATAATGGTTAGTTTTCCGTAAAGGTAGAAAAATTCTTAAAAATCTGGATGGAAGACTTCCACCAGGATGGGAAAGTGATCAGAACCTACATGCGGGCCTTTTTCTCGTCTAATGATCTGCAGCTGATCACTTACTAAAGCATGATCTATAGGCACCCATAATGGAGGGAATACACTGGGCCATGAAGAGAATAGTCCACGCCCTATTCTTGAATCTGTAAGATCCATGGCTTTCATAAATCTTCTCAGGTGAATGGAATAGGTGGTGGTATTAAAGTCTCCCATGAATAGGATGTTCTCCGGGTAAAATACTCGCCTATTAGCAATAGATCTATAAGTCTGGTTGCGGGCAAGAAACTTCTCGTATAAGTCTGGAGACCGATAATGGACCCCTGCCACTGTTAGTCCATTGGTTAAAGTGGCCAGTATCATAGGGGTTCTCATGAAACTGGTATACTCTATTCGGCTGGATGAAAAAGGGGTTTTGCTGATCAACATCATCCCATAATTCCCTTCAGCTGAAGCATCTACCTGATAGGGATAAGTGGCCTGAAGAGGGGATAATGCCTCTTTCCACCTCTGATTTACTTCTATTAACACCACTACTTCCGGATCTGCTATTTGGATGTAGTCCATTACCTCCTCATAAGTTTGGCTGTAACTCAACACATTAATACTGCAAACGACCACCCCTTCCCTGTCATCATATGGAGTACCAAAGTTTATATAGGGAAGGAGATGATAGGCATTATTCAGGAAAGCCAGCAATAAGAGTCCCTTAAATATCCAGCTTTTGCATTTGAGTAAAATAAGGACCTACAATAGTAGAAGAATACTGTTTTGTAGTTTGAAATGACAAAATAGCTCTGAAAAGTAAAGTGTGGGAAACAGGAAGGAGATAAGGCTGCCAAAGATGAGAAACCACGATCCTACACGTGCTGTCTGAAGCATAAATCTACCTCCCCACTTTCTGAGTCTGTTCATCTATCAGCTATGGTTCTTTGGAAGCAAATATAGACAAGATCTGACTTACCCCTAGCCTAAATGAGAAAAGTGCCCCAAATGAAACAGGCTATCGATTGTGCTATAACTAGCCTCAATCAATAGCCTGAATGTCAGTTGCTCTTAGCTGGTTTTATTTCTCTATTACGAGCTTCCTTACGTACTCTCTTTGAGCAAACTTTACTCTCACCCAGTACATACCTTCAGTGAGATTATCAAGGGAGAGTGTATGCTGGGACTTAAAGGATTCTTTAGTAGCCTGGAAATCATGTGTTCTGGCTCCCAGAATATTAATGACCTCCACATCCACCAAGCCTGTCTCTTCTCCTTCCAGGTAAATATAAGTGAGCTTGCTGGCACGGTTAGGTGCTACGTACACCTGAGTTTCTTCACCTTCCAGCAGTTCATTTAGTACGGTGAATGACTGGAAGTTGCTTTGAGGATTTGTGAGCGTGAAACTCACTTCCTTGCTTGCCCCGGCGGTTCCTTTGGCTCCTTTCTCTGAGTATGGGGTAGCTATTAGGGTATAGCTGCCTGGTTTAGCTATCCAGGGACTAAAGTTACCTCCACTATCCCCAAACAATGCCCAGGGAGCTTTACTCTCTGTTCTGGAGAAATCTTGCGCCCCACTAAGGACCATTCTCACACTCTTCACATCAAAGGTACAATCGTCCTCCTCAGCTCGTATGGCTATGTTGTGCCCGAAATCATTCAGGTTATAGACCTCACCATCCTGAATGGACATGACATCCTGATCTGTGTCTGCATTCACAATGATGAGGCTGGCAACGGTAGATTCTTCACACTCATCTGGGCAGCCCTCAACCAGGACTTCATACTGCTGGGCGCAGCCTGCCAAACTACTTACGGTGAGGGTATAGACCCCTTCAGCATTCACCTCAATATTTTCATCAGAAGACAGGAAGTTTCCAGGTCCAGACCATTGAAGGGAAGTATAGGCACCTATTTCTGTGGTTATACTTGCCGTTTCTGTCAAACAATCCAGCTCCACTACAGCTGGTAAGCTAATGATAGGATCATAAGCATCCAGGTTAACGGTTACGGATCTGGAAACCGAACATCCACCGGCACTATTAACAGTCATAGTGTAAGTTCCTGCTATGCTTACAAAGGGGCTGATATCCGAAGAAGAGAATCCTTCAGGACCTGCCCAACTGTAGCTATCGTATCCACTCAGACTTACGGGTATGCTCACTCCCTCTGCTTCACATGGAATAGTTAGGCCTGTCGGGAAAGAAACAAATGGATTGAAGCCATTGGTTTGCCTTATCACCTGCACAGAAGCTATTTCCACACAAGAGGCCCCATAAGTAAGTGTTAACGTATACGTTCCTTCATCAGTTACCGTAGGACTAAGATCCGTACTACTAAATCCGTTTGGACCTGCCCAGGAGGCGGTTGTATAAGGGTCAGCTACTACAGATATAGTGCCTCCCGTCTGCTCACAATTTAGGCTTACCTGAGAGGGGATGCTGCTAATCGGATCATAGGTATCCAGTTCGGAGGCAGTTACAGAGTAGCTGGCAGAACATCCCACACCTTTCTGGAAGGTAATGGTATAACTTCCCGCTAACGTAACATCCGGACTAAGCATATTGGATGTAAACCCATTAGGCCCGGTCCAGGAAAAAGAATCGTAGTCGCTTGCCACTACATTGATTCTGGCTTCACCCGTTTCACAACTTATGCTCACCGCAGTGGGAATGCTACTAACGGGATCATAGGATGGTCTGGAGACTTCGACCGCATCGGAAACCGTACAGCCATTACCATTGGTGAAATCTACTGTATAGGTTCCATGCTGACTCACAATAACAGAACTGTTATTAGAGGAGAATCCATTAGGACCACGCCAACTAAAGCTCCCTCCTTCAGATGCTGTGGCAGAAAGTAAGGCATTAGCATCATTACATGTTAGAATTACATTCTCTCCAGCTTCTACTGTAGGGGTACCATCTGCACAAGGATCAGGATCCTCATTTACGATGGTAAAGCTAATATCTACGGGTGTTCCCGCCGTTCCTTTAGTCCCCTTTTCAGAATAAGCGATGGTTCTCAAGGTATAGGTACCTGTAGGGAAAGTGATGGGGTTATAGTTCCCTCTGTTGTCTCCGCCTAAGGCGTAGGGGGCCACACTTTCCGTTTTAGTTATATCTAAAGGTCCTTCCAGGAAGAATCTCACACTTCTTACCATAGTTGTAGAACAATCCTCTGGAATAGCATTGATGTTCATGGGATTGGGGAACAGCTGCAGGTTGATGACAGAGCCATCAACAATCTCTATAAGATCCTGATCCGTATTGGCATTCACCAACATGAGGGTCCCTACCTTAGGCTCTTCACAGGAGGGTTGCTCTTCACATGGGAAAAGGGTAAGCTGGTCAGTGCTAGTACAGCCATACTCATTGGTTACTGTGATGAGGTAGGTACCCGCTTCAGTAACCTGAGGATTGGTTTCCGTACTGCTAAAATTGGCTGGTCCTGTCCAGAGTACATCCAGGTTGCCACTTCCCAAAGTAGGAGAAAGAGTTACGGGAAGCTCATCACAGAATGGACTGATATCATCTCCTGCGGCCACCACAGGTAGAGGGGCTGGTGTAACATTGACTACATCTGTGGCTTCACAGCCTGAGGTGTTGATATAGCTTACGGTATAAGCTCCTGTTTCCGCTACGATTATCTCTGCTGTGCTGGCAGTGAAATTATTAGGCCCTGTCCAGCTAAAGCTACCTGCGCCATTGGCAGTAGCTGTTAGGGTAACACCTGGACCTGCGCAAGCTAATATCTGGTCATTACCTGCTGATACGCTTGCCGTAGGCAGGTATTCTACTACCGACTGATCGGTATTCTCACAACCATTCTCATTAGTAAAACTAACGGTGTAGGTTCCTGCTACACTTACTGTGATACTGGCTCCACTAGCTGTATAGCCGTTCGGACCTGCCCAACTATAGGTTCCGCTTTGGGTGGAAGTAGCGCTTAGACTCGCACTTTCTCCCTCACATATGGTTACTAGCTCATTTTCTACATTAACTATAGGCAAAGCTTCTTCTGTAACTGTTATTTCGTCTGTGGCTTCACAGCCAGCGGCAGATAGATAGGTAACACCGTAGGTTCCTGCTTCAGATATTTCCACAGAGGCTCCTTCTGCTGTAAAGGTATTTGGTCCTGTCCAAGAATAGCTCCCTGTAGGATCAGGACTACTAATGGTTAGCATAAATAGGCTCCCTTCACAAAGAATAGGACTCTGCTGAGCTATGCTTACGCTGGGCGTACCCAGGTCTTCTACTGTAATGGCGTCTGAAGCGGTACATCCAGCATCATTGGTAAAGGTAAGGGTATAGGTTCCTGCCAGAGAAACGGTAATAGATGCTTCTGTAGCAGAGAAACCATCAGGACCGGACCATGAGAAAGTTCCAGAACCATTAGCTGTGGCACTCAGGTCTATCGATTTTCCTTCACAGATAGCAGCAGATGCCTGATCTATGCTAACTGAGGCTGGAGATTCCAACGCTGCAGATACCTGATCAGAAGTGGTACAGTTATCCAAATCCGTAAAGAGTACGGTATAGGTTCCTGGGCTAGTAATGCTGATACTCGCACTACTAGCTGAGAAGCCATTAGGCCCAGACCAGCTAAAGCTTCCAGCTTCACTGGCTACTGCGGTGATCTGCGAAGGCGTACCATCACAGGCCAGCAGTACATTCTCTCCTGCTTCCACACTTGGTGGATCTTCCTCGCAGGGGTCTATATCATGATTAATGATGGTAAAGTTGATGACCCTGGATTGGCCTGCGGTTCCTCTTGCACCCCTTTCAGAATAGGGAGTCACCACCAGTTGGTAGTTCCCAGTTAAAAAGGTAATAGGGCGAAAATTACCCCCATTATCTCCACCGAGTGCGAAAGGGGCAGTACTTTCCGTTCTACTTATTTCCAGGGCTCCAGTCATTACCATGCGCATACTTCGCACCAGAGTTGTGGGACAAATTTCCGGGTTAGCATATATATTGAGTGGATTAGGAAAGTCGTATAGATTAATGGTCATTCCATCCTGAAGGAGGAATAAGTCCTGATCTGTATCAGCATTCACCAATATCACATCCCCCACCGCGGGTTCCTCACAAGTGGGTTCTGGAATACATTCATTGACTGTTACTGAATAGGAGGCTTCACAGGAAGCACCCTGAAAGAAAGTGATGGTATATATCCCTGGTACAGTAGGATTAATTAATAGTGAATTGGAGGCAAAGTTCCCCGGCCCTGTCCAAGTGAATGAGCTGTAATCTGTAGCTGTTACCTCTATGGTGGCAGTTTCCGTATCACAATTAATGTCTACTGTGGTAGGAATACTTAACACAGGATCATAAGGTGCATTATCCTCCAATAGTTGGATCTCATACTCAGCTGTACAAAAGGAGCCTGCAAATAGGGTAAGGGTATATGTTCCTTGCTCACTGACAAAAGGCGAGAGTTGATCTGAACTAAATCCATTAGGACCTTCCCATAAAACAGTACTATATCCTTCTGCTGTTACAGGTATCTGCACACTATATTCTCTACAACTAATACTTAATGTAGTGGGGATGGAACTAACTGGATCATACACATCATCTCCTGAAATGACGTTTACCATTGCAGTGGCATCACAGGAAGTCCCATAGGTAAGGGTAAGGTTATATTCTCCAGGGGCTGATACTGTTGGGCTTAGTTCCGAGGAGGTGAAACCGCCCGCGCCTGTCCAAAGAACTCCATCATAGGGATCTGCAACCACTACGATTTGAGCTTCATCCGTTAGGCAGTCTAGGTCTACTGTTTCAGGAATACTGATTATGGGTGCATAATCTGGTTTTGGCGAGACCGTAATTTGATAAGAAGCTTCACAATATGCCCCCTTGAGAAAAGTGATAGTGTATATGCCGGAAAGAGAGACTTCAGGAGTTAATACATCGGAACTAAACTCATTCGGTCCTACCCAGATAAAGGAATCAAAATCAGTCGCAGTCAACATAAGCATGGCTGAACCAGTAGCACAACTCAACTCAGTCTCCGTCTCAATAGATATTATCGGTGTATATGATTCTGATAAATCCACTGCCTCTACCTCGTATGTCTCGATACACCCTGTTCCTGAGAACATGCTCAGGATATAGGTGCCTGATGCACTTATCTGTGGTGAAAGTTCACTGGATTCAAATCCATCTGGACCACTCCAGCTAAGAGAATCATAGTTAGTCGCTACTACCTGAATGGTGGTCGAATTTGCCCCACAATCCCAAGATACTTGCTCTGGTATGGAGCTTACAGGACTAAATTCTTCCTCAACAACATTTATAGTGTCTCTTGCTTCACAAGCTGATTTATTGTTTACCAAAAGAGTGTATTCACCTGCGGTCACTATCTCTGGCTTCAACTCTGTTGAAGAAAACCCATCAGGTCCCGTCCAATGAACTCCACAGAAATCTTCCAAAACGATGGAAAAATCAGCAGGACTTCCTTCACAATTGATTGTGGCTGTCCTATCTAATTCTACAATAGGATCGTATTCTACGGAATCTACTACCGTTTGTGCTGAGGTAATACATCCGTCCCAGCTCGTAAACTCTACTGAGTATGTACCGGGTAAGGTAACATACAGGGTTGATTGTCCACCATCCGCATCGTGACTACCTGACCATCTGTAACTTCCTTCAGTATTTGACTCAGCTATAAGGCTTACCCCTTCTTCATTACAAGGGAGATCCACATTTTCAGGAAGACTTATAACAGGTATGACTGCTGGAAAAACATTCACTATGTCCAGGTTCTCGCATCCAATAGGATTGGTGAAGTACACAATGTATTCTCCTGCTTCATTAACAGTTATTTGCTGTGAGGTAGATTCAAAATTATTAGGTCCCGTCCAATAAAATTCTCCCTCTTCATTTGAAGTGGCTGTCAAGGTAGTGGAAAAGGTTTGGCAGGATAGCGCCACATCCTCCCCCGCAAACACAAAAGCTTCTCCAAGAGAGAATACTTCAACTTGCTTGCTGCTTTCACAATTATCGACTGAAACAAAAGATACTTCGTAGGTACCCGGGATGCTAATGATGACTGAGGGACCTGTGGAAGAAAAATTATCAGGTCCTGTCCAGTTGAAGGAGCCCTGTTCGACCGTTGAAGCAGTAAGGGTCGTTGAAGTCCCACTGCAACTGACCCTGGGATCTCCATCTATAGTAATTTCAGGTGATGCTTCCTGCTCTACGGAAATAGACCTGCTTAATTGGCATCCAGCTTCACTAAGAAAGGTAGCTGTATAGCCTCCTGCTTGATCTACTGAAATACTTTCGCCTGAAGCTGTAAAGTTGTTAGGCCCTACCCATGTGTAAGTTCCATTTTGGTTAGAGGAAGCGGATAAGGTGACAGAACCACCACTGCAAAGAAGATCTCCACTTTTATTGACTGTTAGGGTAGGAAGCTCCGATATAGAAACCACAATGGCTTTGGCTACTTCACATCCTATGCTACTTCTGAAGGTAACCTCATAAATACCCGGGAGAGAAACAGAAATGGCTACTGTGTTGGCAGAAAAACCATTAGGGCCTGTCCATGCATAGGTCCCTTCCTCCGATGCAGAGGCTGTTAAGGTAGTTTCTGTAGTAAGACATGTCAGATTAGGATCTCCTGTAATGCCTACTGTTGGGAGAATCTCACAGGGATCTATTTCCTGATTTATAACAGTAAAATTGATGACTAAGGGAGTACCTGCCGTTCCATTGGTTCCGCTTTCACTATAGGGGGTAACTGTTAGCGTATAGTTTCCAGGAGTAAAAAAAAAATCTCTGTAATCTCCATTACTGTCCCCGGCAAACGCATAGGGAGCCTTGGATTCAGTACGACTATGACTTTCATCGCCAGTCATCTCAAAGCGTATACTCCCCACCTCGTCAGGACAACTGGAAACTTCTGCGTCCAGATTTAATCCCCCGGGATAATCAAATATGTTGATGAACCCTCCATCTTCCAAGATTCCTATGGATTCATCTTCATTACTATCTATAATCTTAATCTGGTCAATTACGGGTTCAGAACAGTCAATACAGGGATTGACTATGACCTGATCTTCCACCCTGCAGTTTTCATCCCCTACTCCTACAAAGGTATAGTTGCCTGCTTGCGTAACATTAATTTGCAGATTTTGAGAAATAAGTTCGTTATCAGGGCCAAGCCATTCATAGCTACTTGCATTGGTTTGGCCAATTAAGGTAGCAGTACCAGACTCACAGTCTAGGGTCTGGTTTTGTCCGGCATTTACCGAATAGGTATTCTCACAACCAATTTGCTGGGTATTACCCACACCCAATACTAAAATTCTGCCAATCACCATATCCTCTCCATCAAAAAGAGAAGGGTTGTCATCATATTCAGACTTATTATTAAGAATGGCTCTTTTATCTGGTCTTTCAGGGTGAACCTTGAAGGAAACCGTATGCTCGCCCGGCTCAAGTTCATCCAGGAGGATATAGTTATCTCTCCAGAAATGACTAAATCCGTCAAAACGTTCCAACTTAAATGCAGCTTCCTGGTCAACCTGTGTCAGTATATCTCCTCTTCTAGGTCCCTTAGGGTCCCACATTCCCACCATTCTTCCCTCAAAGGTGAAGCTAATTTCATCCGAGGTTTCTTCTCCCAGCAAAAGGCTCCCAAGTTGTGTATAGAATTTAAGTTCGTCTCCAAAATAAGTGGGATGGGTAGCCTGGCTAATTTGGGTAATGCCTGTTAAGGATAAGTCTGAAACATCTAACATCCGGGCATCTTCCCAATTGTCTGTTAGATGTGGATTACCCAGAATGTGGTTTACTGGAATATTATTCTCCTCCATGAGTCGGAAGCTCCTGGCGATAGCATCTCTGTAAAGTCCGTGGCCAGCTAAGGTAGGATGGACCCCATCCTTAGAAAAAACCAGATTCCCATTTTCATCATAGCCATCCCCATCTACCCCACTGGATTTTTCAAAAATTAGCTCCCCTCTTTCAGCCATTTTTGCCACCTCCAGCCCCAGATGGATGGAAGGGATATTATAGTGCGCCGCCACCTCATCATGGGCTGCGGCTGCTATGGGATAAGTATCATTTTGTAGATCTGACAGGTAATCATCTTTAATGGTGTAAATAAAACAGATTTCAGTGGTGGGATCATCATTCCAAATCTGCCTGACCATGCCCTCCATGGCTTTCTTGATGGTAGCTGTGTTAGAAGGGTTGCCATCATTTACAGCAAACTCTATGAACACAAGGTCAGGGTTATAGTCCAGGACGCCTTCCTGGATTCTGAATACTCCCAGTGGAGAACCAGTTCCCCCTATTCCAGCATTGATTCCGCTGACATTAGGATTGTTATATTCTTCCTTTAGCCAGTCAACAGAGAAAATTCTATATCCATCTGCACGTGTGATGCTACCCCCCAGATAGCCTATGGTAATAGTTTCTCCATTCTGAATCTTGTGAAAGAAGTTGGGCAGGCCTCCCCTGATGTTTACCTCCTCCGCATCTTGAGCACCAAGAAAATTAAGGCAGCAAAAAAAATAGAGTACCAGACAAATTAATTGGTGCAGGTTCTTCCAGGAATCAACCATCGTTTGGAAGGAGTTATAAATAATTAAAATTTATCCAATAAGAATAATTTTCTCAAATAACTATTTAAGAACTCGCTCCAATGGTTAATAAACTGACATATCAGGTTATAACAACTGGATAATTTTCTAAATCCTGAACTAAATACTATTCTTTTTAATACCCCTACTACCTTTAAC
>JBCBKZ010000740.1:0-3133 GCA_038520955.1 Bacteroidota bacterium
AACTATGAACCTTCTCAAAGCCAACGACTTTGTGGCTGAAGGGATCCGCAAACAAATGGCGGAGCAAAACATACTCATGATCAACCTGGTCTCCTCTCCGGGAAGTGGAAAGACCACCTTATTACAGGAGACAGTCAAACGCATAGGAGATAGAGCTAGAATCAAAATTCTGGTAGGTGACCTGGAAACAGAAAGAGATGCCGAAAGACTAAGAGAAGTGGGCGGAGAAGCCTTACAGATAGTCACTGGAGGTATTTGCCACCTGGAAGCACAGATGGTTTGGCAAGGAATAGAGTCCCTGGATATCTCAGATACAGACATTCTCATAGTAGAAAATGTAGGGAATTTGGTGTGTCCGGCTTCTTTTGATCTAGGCGAAGACCTTAGGGTAACCGTCATTGCGACTACAGAAGGGGATGACAAGCCCAAGAAGTACCCCAAAATCTTCCTTACCAGTGAAATGATGGTCGTCTCTAAGGCAGACCTTCTCCCTCATTTGCCCTTTAGCGTGGATGCTGTAGTGAAAGACGCAAAAGAAATTAACCATGAACTGGAATACATGACTGTCAGCAGCCTAAATGGAGACGGAATAGATGAGTGGTGTGATTGGCTGCTAGCTAAGATGACTGAAAAGCAGAGCGTGAAGGCAGAAATGCCCGCATGAAGACTTGGCTAATTCGTATTCGGGGAATCGTGCAGGGGGTAGGTTTCAGACCTTTTGTGTACCAGAGAGCACATGCCCACCAGCTAGCGGGATATGTGAGCAATGGTTCAGAAGGGGTAAGCATAGGATTTCAGGCTAGTACTGAACAGGCAGAGACCTTTTACCATGAAATCATAACAGAAGCACCTCCCATCTCCAGGATTACGAGCCACCAAATAGAAGAAACAGATACTCAGTTCTTTGACACATTTGAGATAAGAGAAAGCCAACAAGCTGCCGTTAATCAGGTACTATTTACACCTGACTATGCACTTTGTGGAGATTGTCGAAGGGAGCTGCGAACGCCAACTGACAGGCGATATGCCTATCCATTCATCACCTGCACCAACTGTGGGCCCAGGTTCTCCATCATTAGAGCACTGCCCTATGACAGAGAGCACACGACTATGGACGTTTTCAGCATGTGTCCTACATGTGAAGAGGAATACCATAATCCGCTGGACAGACGACACTACTCACAGACCAATTCCTGTAAGGAATGTGGTATCAAACTACATCTTACTACTGCCAAAGGAAAAGAGCTTCACTTTCAGACAGAAGAAGAGCTACTACTCCACATAACTTTTTTATGGGCCAAGGGAAATATCATAGCTATCAAGGGAATAGGAGGCTATTTACTTACCTGTGATGCCCAAAACCAGGAAGCACTCATTACGCTTAGAAAGAGGAAACAGCGACCGGGCAAGCCATTTGCCCTCATGTATCCTTCGATTGAGGGTCTGAAAGACTTTCACCTTTCTGCTTGTGAACGCAAGGAATTGGAAAATGAAGTCTCTCCCATCTTACTACTAAAACCTAAGGACAGCCTGGCGCTTCCTACAGAAGTAGTAGAGAAGGTGGGGAAAGTAGGAATCATGATTCCTTATGCGCCATTGTTCCAGCTACTGTTAGACCACTATCAGCGACCCATAATAGCCACCAGTGGGAATATCAGCAGGTCTCCTATTATCTTCAGATCTGAGGATGAGGGGAAGTTTGAAGGCATAGCGGATTATGTATTAGGGAATGACAGAGAAATCCTGATACCACAGGATGATAGCGTCATTTGCTACAGTCCTGTTTATCAGCAAAAGATCATTCTTAGAAGATCTCGTGGCTTAGCTCCCAATTACTTCTATCAGGAACTAAACCTGCCTGAACAAAATGTATTAGCATGTGGAGCTGACCTGAAATCCTCCTTTACCTTTTTGCATGAAGGCAATGTCTTTATCAGTCAGTACCTGGGAGATCTTTCTTACTATGATACCCAGCAGGCGTATCGACAGGTACTCGCTCATTTTCAGAATGTCCTAGGCAAGCGGCCAACTGTCATCCTTCATGACCTACATCCACAGTATAGCAGTACATTTTTAGCCGGAGAATTGGCAAAAGAACTGGGAGTCCAGACTCACGCCTTTCAGCACCATAAAGCCCACTTCGCCGCCATTCTGGGAGAACATGAATTACTGGAAAGCAAAGAAAATATTCTAGGTGTGGTTTGGGATGGAACCGGCTATGGTGAAGACAAAGAGATTTGGGGAGGAGAATTCTTTCTGTATGAGAATAAACAAATAGAAAGAAAAACGCACCTCAGTTCTTTCCCTATTCTGGGAGGAGATAAAATGGCCAGGGAGCCCAGAATTTCCGCTTTCAGCCTGTGCCCAGAAGAAGAAATCATTAGAGAGAAATTCTCAGCTACTGAACTCAAAATTTATGACCAGCTCAGTCAGCGAGCTTACCAAGCTACTTCTAGCATGGGAAGATTCTTCGATGCGGTAGCTGCCCTACTGGGAATATGTGATGTGCAGAGCTATGAAGGGGAAGCAGCCATGAAGCTTCAGGCAGCAGCGGAAAAATTCTCAGGCACGACTGAGGCTTATGAAGTCTTGCTAGAGAATGGACAAATTCAGACTACTCATCTGGTCCATCAAATCCTGAAAGATATCCGCAAAGGACTAGCGGTAGAAGAAATGGCTTTCAAGTTCCACCTCAGTTTGGTGGAAATGGTCAGACTAACAGCTGACTACCTCAAATGTGAAAAAATTGCTTTTAGCGGAGGTGTATTCCAAAACACCTTGTTGGTGGATCTGATGATCCAACAATTAGGAAAGAACTATACCCTCCATTTTCATAAGCAACTCAGCCCGAATGATGAGAATATCTCCTTCGGTCAATTAATGCTCTATCAGTTAACACATTCTAATACTTAACATATGTGTCTCGCAATTCCCGGAAAGATTAAATCCATCGAAAGCCAGTATAATGGCATGGTCAGAATGGCCAAAGTTTCCTTTGGGGGCATTATGAAAGAGGCCAGTCTGGAAATGGTCCCTCATGCAGAAGAAGGAGACTATGTACTCGTTCACGTTGGCGTAGCTATCTCGATAGTGAATGAGGAAGAGGCTAAAAAGACCTTTACCTATCTGGAAC
>JBCBKZ010000741.1:0-3133 GCA_038520955.1 Bacteroidota bacterium
GGCAAGAAGCTGAGATTGTACATTAATGGCGTACTGGATCAGTCTGTCCCTCTTAGAGGAGTAGTGCTATCTAATGATGCTGACCTGTATATAGGGGATTCGCCCTGGTATAACCCTGCCTTGGGTCAGATAGATGATGTGAGATTGTATGGTCATGCCATTGCCGGAGAAGATCCAAATGAAGAGTCAGAACTAAAGGCACTGGCACAACCTACGCACTTCTTTGCCCACTGGAAGCTGGATGTTGACGCCAAAGACGCTATCGGAGATGCGCATGGCCAGTTGAAAGGTGGTGCGACCCTGATAAATGACGAAGAAAGAGGCAAAGTATTAGCCATTGCCAAAAACAAGCAGCACGTATTGGTAACGCCTAAAGATCAGCTGCAGGTAGGAATGCTGGGTAACGACTTCACAGTGGCTTTCTGGATGAACCTGAAAGAAGGACATACAGGAAGGTGGAGATCGGTATTACACAAAGGCTTGAATGCTCGCGACAGAACATTTGCTATGTGGATGCGTCCCCACGATAACAGACTACACTTCCGTATTTCCACCTCTCACTCCTGGAATGAAGGAAGCGATAGTAAGACCTCAATTCCCTTGGACGCTTGGACACATATTGCCTACGTAAAGGATGGGAACAAGCTGAAGTTGTACATCAATGGGAAATTGGATCGTACCGTTAACCTAAGGGGGACTACCAGGTCAAACAATGCGAATCTATACATAGGAGGATCTCCATGGTATAACACAGCATTAAGCAATATGGACGACGTAAGGCTGTTTGGATATGCCCTGAATGATGATCAGGTGCTGGAACTAACTCCAGCCTGTGAAGCCAGCGGACTGATTTCAGCTTCTTATTGGTACGATGTACCTGGAGGAAATGTGGACAATATCCCGCTGAATAAAACACCTAATAAACATACACTTCTGCCACTCTTTGAGACCCCTTCCAATACGAGAGATAATTATGCTGCCAGAGTCAGTGGATACCTTTGTCCTCCTATGACCGGAGAATATACTTTCTGGATTGCCTCTGACGATAATGGTGAACTGTACATTAGTTCTGATGATAAGCCTGAGAATAAAGTGATGGTAGCTCATGTGCCTGGTTGGACAGCTTCCAGACAGTACGACAAGTATGCCGCTCAGCGCTCAGTTAAAATCAGCCTGGTAGCAGGACAGAAATACTATGTAGAAGCCTTGATGAATGAAGGTGGCGGAGGCGACAACCTTTCTGTAGGATGGCAGCTTCCTGATGGAACCCTGGAAAGACCTATCATGGGAGACAATCTTTCTCCATTCCTGGAAGATGATAAGCTGACGCAGACCATTACCTTCCAGGCTATAGATGACAAAAAGAAAACGAACGGAGATTTTACCCTCATAGCTACAGCTTCTTCCAAGCTACCTATAAGCTTTAGTTTGGTATCAGGTCCTGCTACAGTAAACGGAAGTACAGTAAGCCTGACAGGAGAGAAAGGGTTAGTAAAAATCAAAGCTTATCAGGCAGGAAATGCCTCCTTCGCAGCAGCTGAAGCCTTCCAGGAATTCAACGTAGTAGAAGGTGTGAACGGAGGTTGTCAGGGAAGGGGAACTATTACCCTGGATACATGGAAGAACATCCCTGGAAGACTGGTTTCTGACATTCCATTGAACACCCAGCCTACTACTACCAAGGAGATCACCCTCTTTGAAATTGATCCTGACACTGATGACAATTACGGAAGTAGAATCAGAGGATATGTAGTAGCTCCTGCTACAGGTATGTATACCTTCTGGATAGCCTCAGATGACCATGGAGAACTATGGTTGAGTACAGATGAGAATCCGGCCAACAAAAAGAAGATTGCAAATGTGGAAGGATGGACACCCTATAGAAACTGGAACTTCAGAAACGGGCAGGAGTCAGCTCCTATCAAACTGGAAGCTTGTAAGAGATACTACATAGAAGCCCTCCAGAAAGATGATGCGGCGGGAGACAACCTCTCAGTAGGATGGAAATTGCCTGACGGAAGCCTGGAAAGACCTATCCCTGGCGCCAGACTGTTGCCTTACTATGGAGAAGCTGACGACTGTAACTTCGTCCTGAGAAATGGAAGAGCACTTGACATTGGAAGTGGTGGTGGACAGACCTATGTGGTTGGTACAAACAGAGCCCTCTACCAGAGAAGTGGAAACAACTGGAGGTTTCTCTCTTCAGATGTAGCCCTGAACAGAGTAGATGCTACCGGAAACGGAACTGCTTGGGGGATCTCAACTACAAATGGTATTCACTACTATTCTCCTGCAGGATGGGTAAAAACCAATGGTGCCGGTAAAGACATAGGTGCAGACGCCACTACGGTATGTGTGGTGGGCATGAATGACCGTATCTACATGAGAAATGGAAATGGCTGGAGAGCCCTAACCAACAAAGCCGCTTTGAGAGTGGACGTGAGAGACGGAAACCCATGGATTGTAGGAAAAGATGGATATGTCTACCAGTACCAAAACAATAGATGGCTGAAGAAAGGAGACTTCAAAGCACGTGATATTGCCGTGATGGAAGGCGCTTTGGATGTATGGGCACTTTCTCAGGCTACAGGTGAAGTGTACAGATACAAACTGAACGGAGTTTGGGAGAAAGTACCTGGTGCAGCTAACCACATCTCCGTGAGCAATGATGGAACAGTCTGGGTGGTAAATAATGGAAACCGTATCTACGAGAGAGTTTGTGTAGAGCGCGAATTCAATGTTCCTCAGGCCAGCTTCGTAGGCGTGGATAAAGTACTGGAAGAATCTGCTGCTCGTCTCAGCATGTATCCTAACCCGGTATCAGATGTATTGACCCTGGAGTGGGAAGATGCTGACAACAGACCTGACATCTATGAAATAAGGGTAATGGACCTGACCGGTAAGACCGTATTTATGCAACAATTCTCCACAGAGATCTCTCAGGTGAATGTGAGCCAGTTGGCTAAGGGGGTGTACACAGTGGTGGTACGCGGAGGAGAGGTCATGATGACAGAAAGAATTGTAAAAATGAATTAGTAAGAATTTAGGTGAATATAAAGTTCGATTTAGGCCATCCTGATTTCAGGATGGCCTTTTTCTATTCCAGTAAAGACCCTTGTCTAAGACAGTGGTT
>JBCBKZ010000742.1:0-278 GCA_038520955.1 Bacteroidota bacterium
GATGCTAATAGAATAGCTAATGGAGCTGAAATCTTTTTGTCTAAATGTGCTATCTGTCATGGGCAGCAAGGAGAAGGGGGAATTGGGCCTAATCTTACGGATGAGTACTGGCTACATGGTGGGGATGTGAAGGATGTATTTAAAACCATTAAATACGGAGTAGTAGAGAAAGGAATGATTCCCTGGCAAGCTGAAATTAAACCCAAGGATATGCAGGACCTGAGTAGTTTCATTCTTTCCATGCAGGGGACTAATCCTCCAAATCAGAAAGCACCAGA
>JBCBKZ010000742.1:288-3132 GCA_038520955.1 Bacteroidota bacterium
CACCAGAAGGGGAAAAGTATGTACCTGCTGAGGCCCCGGTAGATTCCACGGCCTCAGACTTAGCAGTGGCAGGTTTATAATAATAAAATAATCAGGGATTCAGATCTCAATATAATTCCATGAATCCAACGGTAAATAAACCCTCTCAGGAAGATCACTTAAAAGACCTCTATAGAGGCTATGATCCTGAGGCCTTTCGTGATACCATCGGTACTGTTAATGCTGATGGTAAGCGGAACTGGATTTACCCCAAGAAACCCAAGGGCAGGTATTACAATGCTCGAACCTGGGTGAGTGGGCTTTTTCTGGCATTGTTGTTCATAGGGCCGTTTTTGAGATGGGATGGACACCCCATGTTCCTGATCAATGTGCTGGAAAGGAAGTTCATCCTGTTTGGGGTGATTTTCTGGCCGCAGGACTTTCATTTGTTTGTCCTGGCCATGATTTCCTTTTTTGTCTTCATCGTACTCTTTACGGTCATTTTTGGTCGGATCTTCTGTGGCTGGGTTTGCCCGCAGACGGTTTTTATGGAAATGGTTTTCCGGAGAATAGAATACTGGATAGAAGGAGATGCCACGCAACAAAAAAAGCTGAACAAGGCCCCCTGGAATTCTGATAAGATCTTCAAGAAGACGGCCAAGTTTGGCCTGTTTGCCTTGGTTTCCTTCCTCATAGGGAACCTGGTGATGGCTTACATAGTAGGGATCGAAGAATTAGCCAAACTGATCACAGAAGGTCCTTTTGTGAATTGGGGAAAATTCACGGGTGTTATGGCCTTTTCGGGAATCTTCTTCTTTGTATTCTCCTACATGAGAGAACAAGCCTGTTTAGTAATATGTCCCTATGGGAGATTGCAGAGTGTCCTGCTAGACAAAGATTCCATCGTAGTAGCCTATGATTGGATACGAGGAGAGCCCAGAGGAAGAATAAACAAGAAGGAGGCAGAAAGAAGCAAAGGGGACTGTATTGACTGTAAACTCTGCGTACATGTATGCCCAACGGGAATAGACATACGGCACGGGACACAGATGGAATGTGTCAACTGCACTGCCTGTATAGATGCCTGTGATGAGGTGATGGATAAGGTGGGGTTTGAAAAGGGGCTTATCCGCTATGATTCCTATAATGGAATCGCGAATCAACAGAAGTTCAGGTTTACCCCTCGAATTATTGCTTACTCAATAGTCCTCGTAGCCCTCTTATCAGTGCTAGGATTTTCCCTGGGAAGTAGAAGTGATGTGGAGGCGACTGTCTTAAGAACACCGGGAATACTGTATCAGGTGACGCCAGAAGGGGGTATTTCCAATCTATATAACATCCAAGTGGTCAATAAGACCAATCATCCCTTCAATGTACAGGTGAGAATGGTTTCTCATCATGGAAAAATTAAGATGGTGAGTGATTCTTTGGTAGTTCCTGCTTCGGGTATTGGTAAAGGCGCCTTGTTCATCGAGATTCCCAGAGAAGAACTGGAGGGGATAAAGAATAAGATTAAACTCGAGATTTATAACGGAGATGACCTCTTGGATTTGGTGAAAACCAATTTTCTAGGACCTCCAAACTAACAACATATACCTATGAGCTGGGGATGGAAAATAACCTTATTGTATTTGAGCTTCGTAAGCTTCATGACCATGCTGGTAATAGGAACGACCACTACCCGCTTTCATCTGGTAACGGAAGATTATTACCAGAAAGAGCAGTTAGTGGATGATCATTTTATCCGTGTGAAGAATACTGAAAAGCTAGCCCAACCTGTGAGTATTTTGTATCAGGCTGTACCACAGGAAATCCAGATAAGCTTTCCGGATGAGATAGGAAAAGTGGAAGGAGAAATTCTCTGCTACAGACCTTCCAATTCAGATCTGGATAAAACTTTCCCCTTTTCTCTGGATGAGGAACACACTGTTAGGCTAGATGCCAGCAATCTCCTTCATGGAGTCTGGAAAATCCAGATAGACTGGGAGGGAGATGGACAATCTTTTTTCTCAGAGAAAGTAGTCGTGATTCCTAAATAGCATCGTTATGGAAGTTCTGATGATGGCATTCCTTATAGGACTGGGTGGTAGCTTGCACTGCGTAGGTATGTGCGGGCCCCTCCTTCTGGCTTTCCATGGGAATCAGGAACTTTCTGTTAACAGTTTGAGTAGGCAGCTTCTTTATCATTCTGGTAGAATTACTACCTATGCAGTTTTTGGCGGGATTACGGGTCTCATGGGGCAGACCGTAAAAATAGCGGGCTTCCAGCAAGGCCTATCCATTTTTATTGGAGTACTTATCGGCTTGGGCGCTTTGGGGATAATAGGACATTCCTTTACTGCTGTGAAATGGCCTTTTATGGACAGGGTTTTATGGAAGCTGAAAATGAAGATGGGTACCTTTCTTCATAAGGGGAAAGATACTTCCCGTTTTGCCTTAGGGATGCTAAATGGATTCCTTCCCTGTGGTTTGGTGTATGTAGGTTTAGGAGGAGCTATGACCACAGGAAGCTATGAGGAAGGAATGCTTTTCATGACCTTTTTTGGATTAGGCACTTTGCCCCTGTTGCTAGGAGTTACTTTTTTAGGCTCCCTGATAAAACCAGCCTTAAGAAACTCCCTAAAACCCGCTATGCTAGGGATTACGCTGGTTTTTTCAGTTTTACTCATTCTTAGAGGCCTGAACCTGGATATCCCTTTCCTCAGTCCTCAAATTTCTGGCCCGGTAGACGAGATCTCCGTCTGCAATGAGTAAGGTGAGAAAAATCATTTTGCCAGCAATGTTATCTCATCAGTCCTCCACCTTAAGATGTCTATCTTGAAGTATACTAAGAAAGAGATCATGAAACACTTACCACTGGCAAAC
>JBCBKZ010000743.1:0-3130 GCA_038520955.1 Bacteroidota bacterium
TTCACGTAATGAAGAGAATCTGTCATTTTCTATTTTTTCCCTTAACTTATGTTTTATCAACCTAGCAGATGTATGAAATCAGCCATCGCCAGCTTCTTCTTTCTCACCATTTTTTCAGCTCTTTTCTCCCAGAAACCAGAGTTGATCATTCCCATAGGACACACAGACCATGTATACACCATAGCCATATCCCCTGATGGCAAGTGGATGGTTACCGGAGGAAAGGATAACTATCTCATAATTTGGAATCGGGAAGGTGAAATTCTACGGAAGATACCTGGTCTTAGTGGCTTCATACAGTCTGTGGTCATCTCCCCGGATGGCGAAAAGATTCTGGCCTGTGCAGGAGAAAATGCCATTTTATGGAACAAGGAAGGGAAGCAGCTGGTCAGGTTTCAGGACCCGGAGGCTAAGTTGCAAAACCTAAGGACGGTTGCTTTTTCTCCTACCGGAGATACGGTGTTGTTGGGAAGAGAAGATGTTTATAATGTGGCCTTATATAAGCAGGATGGCACCTTTCTGGAAAGAGTAGAGACAAAAAAGCCGGATCCTCCCATTATGTCAGCCATGCTGGAAATGAGTGGAGTGTTCGCTGCTACCTTTTCTCCCAATGGGAGATATGTACTGATTGGAAATAGGAGTTATCCGGGCATGGTCAGTCTGGTAGAGGGGAAAATGAAGCAAATCCAGGCTGGCGGACCCAATGTCCACCTATGGGACCTGACCACCCATACTACCCAAAAGATTTCTGGTCATAGGGGTGAAGTACTCACTGTCGCCTTTTCTCCAGACGGAAACTACTTTGCTACGGCTGGTAAGGACAGCCTATGTATCATCAGGAAACTCAATGGACAGATCATGGGGCGAAAGAATGCAGGTGGATGGGTAAACTCTCTGGCTTTTTCATTAGATGGGAAGACATTAGCGGTAGGTGGGAAAGGCGTTCAACTCTGGAGTCGGGAGAATGGAGAAATACGGGAACTATCCGCGCCTACTATGGGTGCCTACATATATGAAGTAGGGTTTAGCCCGAATGGCCAACAGGTCTTTGCCAGTTGCAATAGAGACCGTATTCATTTCTGGGACCTGGAAGGGAACTTCCTGACTACCATAGAAAGTGTGGGCTTTCCCAATACCGTAGGGAGGTTTACAGCAGATGGGAAAGGTATTTATTCTGCTTCAAGTGCCTTACACGAATGGGATTTTGAAGCCAACCTGGTTCGCACCATTGATAGAAAAAAGACCCCTGTTTACCACACGGCTATATCCGGGAATGAGGCATATATGGTAAATAGCAGAAATGACAGCCTAAGTTTCCTGGACAAAAAGGGCAAGCTTTTATGGACACATTCTCCAGATACCTCTGGAATTACTGATCTGGCCCTGGCACATGACGGAAACAGGGTACTGCTAACTACCAAGGACGCCCTGGCAGAATTGAGAGACATAGAGGGGAAGCTAATCTGCCGGGTAAAGCTGGAGGATGAAAACGCGAAAAATACTTTTAGGAAGAATCGCATATATAGTGGTGCACTTTCACCAGATGGCAAACAGTTTCTGATTACTGCCTGGATAGACCATGTCGCCTATTTGTATAATGATCAAGGGAAGCGTTTGAGGACTTATAAGGTGGAAGGTGACTTCAATGTTATGGAGAGTGTAGACTTTTCACCTGATGGGAGCATGATGGTGCTTGGAGAAAGAAAGGGGAGAGTAACCCTTCTGCGGAACAATGGGACAAAAATACGCTCATTTACCTTTGATCCGAAATGGCTGATAGAGGTAAAGTTTTCTCGGGACAATAGCTTGTTGGTTGCTTCTAACCATTATGGAAAGGTCTACCTCTTTGACCTGAAAGGAAACGAACTCCTGCAGTTTCAGGCTCATCAGGCGCGCATACTGGACATAGATCTTTCCCCTGACAACCGCTTTATTCTTACAGCCAGTGATGACCAGACCACCAAAATATGGGATAGGGAAGGGAAGGAAGTGCTGACCTTAATTACTATGGAAGGAGGAGAGTGGGTAGCTACCAACCCGGAAGGAAGGTTTGATGGGACAGATGTGGGAATGGCGAAAATGCACTTTGTGCAGGGCTTCGAGACCATCTCTTTTGACCAGTTGAAAGAAAGATTCTATGAGCCTGGCCTTGTAGGAAAACTCTTGGGCTACCATGCTGAACCCTTGAGAAATATTTCCGCCATGGAGAATGACCTGGCTATGCACCCCGAGGTGTCTTTGAGTGTGGAGGGAAGCATGCTGAAGGTCTCGCTTACCCCTGCCTCTGGAGGTATTGGCAGGGTAGGATTTTTTGTAGGCGATTCGGAATTGACGGAGAATATCAATCCTGAGGGCAAGACAGAGTTTCAGGTGGATCTTTCTCTTTATGAGGATAGATTTCCAGCTAACCAGGCCATATCCATAGGCGTGGAAGCCTGGAACGCTGATGAGAGCCTGGTAAGTAAACGCAAAAGCTTGTACTTCACCAAGCAGTCAGGGGCCAAAAATGAGGGGCAAACCATTATGCCTTCCAGACTACGGCCTACTCGTACCGGCTCCACTAATCAAACAAGGCTATTTGCCCTTTGCATAGGGACAGGGGACTATCAGGGAGAAAAACTGGACCTAAGTTTTGCTGAGGAAGATGCCAAACAACTGGCTAAGGCACTAAAGCTGATAGGAGAAAAGTATTATGTATCAGGTCCCCCTAAGGTGAAGATCCTTTCTACGGCAGAGGGGCAATCCAGACCTACCAAGCAGGAGATCATGAAGGAACTGGAGGCAGTAGCTGCCGTAGCTAAACCGGAAGATGTGTTTCTGTTATACCTGTCTGGTCATGGCACTAGCTATGATGACTCATGGTACTACCTTACCTGTGATGTTACCAGTGGAAATATACAGGAGAAGGGAATCCGAAATGGACTGACGATTTCCTCAAATGAATTGAAGGAAAAGCTTAATGACATTAAAGCGTTAAAAAAGATCATGATTCTGGATGCCTGTAAATCGGGTCAACTTAGCCATGATTTTGCAGAAGTGAACGAGAAGAACATAGGCGTAGCTGACAGTCGCTCACATGATAGACTACGACACGGAACAGGGGTACATATCATCACTTCCAGTTCCCAGG
>JBCBKZ010000744.1:0-3127 GCA_038520955.1 Bacteroidota bacterium
CAGTAACGGTGGTGTTAGCATCACTTGCTGAAGTAAGGCCATTTCTGCTGATGTTAGAGATGATAGGAGGAGAAGAACCTTCCTCAATCACATAGTCATTAGAAGAAAATGGATATAGCTCATATCCTCTTCCTGTTCCATCACATCCGTTTTTAGAGTGAGCAATCACCCCACGTAGATTTGTATAAACGGTTCCTACGATAGGCTCTACAAAAGAACCTCCTGCAGCAGGAAGGCGCTGAGCTAAAAATCTATCCGAAATATTGATCTTATTTCCGGCATCATCAGTAACTGTAAAGCTCACCCTGTCTGTACCTCCGGCGTTGAAAGGGTTCACCTCACTTACCGTTACATCCAGAAACTCTACGTATACCCCTTCCCATTGCTCACCAGTTTCCAGTTTGTTTATCTGGTTCTCATCATTGATGTCAGATATAGGAACAGTGGTAAAGGCCACAGGAAGTTCCACATCAATGAGTTCTATGTTCAGAGGAAGAATTTCCGACTCTCCTCTAAACTCTGCAATAATACCTGTTATTTTTACAGAATCTCCCGAAACGAGGTTTAGGATATCTACTCCCTCCTGATTGTCCAGTACATCATTTGTAGTAAATAGATCTAGTCCAGAGAAAGGACCTGTTCCACTCTGAATCCAGATATTTCTCCCTCCTGCAGCCTGTGAGTTAGGCACCAGATCAGTACCACCGGAACCTGGGCTTGGAACGAGTGCGTCCATGACTACAGTTCCGTATGTGATCACAGTATCACCAATGAAATTGGCAGTATCATTACATGCCGCAAGGTCTTGGGAAGTGGCCGTTTGGATTTCCTGGATGGTAACCTCCTGAAAGGTCTGGGCCATTCCACTCACAACAATGCTTGTGAAAAGCAGTAAAGTGTAAAATTGTTTCATCATGCTGGGTTATATAATTGGTTGGTTAAAATTTGACGATTTGAACATTCTTAGTTGGATACTTCCTTCAGAGGGTAGTTGGAGAAAGCTCCAATATAGTATAGGTGCTCTACTAAATAGGTAACCTGTTTCTTCATTTAATAATTACAAATTTCCCTTGAAACTTTTCCCCACTGTCTTTGTCGGTAACTACAAATAAGTATAAGCCTCTGGATAAGATTTGATTATCTCTGGATAAGAGGTCCCATGCATGTTCTCCTCCGGCAAAAACAGTCTCCTCTGGATCAGAATAAGTAGAAAACCAGCGTGAATCTTCCCCAGTGTAATCTTCATTGTGCTCAAAAACATCAATCAAATCCCCTGCCACCGAATAAATTCTTATTTCTGCTCTGGCAGGCAAATTGGCAAACATAAGCTTCTTGTCCTCCTGAAAAGCACTTCTCCCCTCCCATTCTGCTCTGGCGTAGTAAGGATTAGGGTATACAAAGGGATCTCCACTGGAGAAACTATTGTTGGCAGGGGTACCTGCAAAGACCCGATGTATGTTCACTAGTTTGGCTGATTCTAGAGAAGCCAGATTATTAGCCTCATCCCCCTCGTCAAAGGCAGTTACACTCACAATATGCTGCCAGCCATTAGCAATATTCTCAAAAGTGTATTTGAAGTGGTATAAGTTGGGATCTCCTTCAAACTGCATAGGTTCATCCAGTCTGATTGACTCAAAGCCTGTGTCGAAGAATAATGTATTCTCGGATGAGTCCCAAGAAGAAACCAGTTCCAGAGCTTCTATCACGTCTTGGGTTCCTTGTACATCAAACCCCAGTCGGGTCTTGTACAATCTATATCCTTCAAAGTCCAGCTCATTAGAAATAGGGTCTTCAGAGAAAGCTGAGTTCTCAGACCAGAAGACCTCAATTTTATTGGGTTGACTGATGACCTTTGTGATAGGAGGTTCAGGAGGAGAAGGGAGAATAAATCTGTCAATTTCTCCATCTCCATCCAGATCTTCATCTGGATCCAGGATACAGTTTCCATTGACATCTTCCCCGAAGTAGGTTGTTTGGGCCCAGTTCGCATTCTGGATAAGTGCTTCACGCTGTGCAGGCGTATTCTCAGATGCAGGAAGTCCATCCTTAATTCTCTTTGCACACACTATTGCAAAAGCTACATTCAAACTTTCTCCAGGAAGTAAGGTCGTATAGGGTCCCGCTGAGATGAGGTGAGATCTGTTATTGGCAGAATTGATTTGGGTTTGAATGGTAGGCCAGGCTGGAAGCTGATTTAACCCAAAGGCCATTTTCCCATAGCGTTGGAAATCACTGGTAGGGAAAAAATAGAGTGGGTCAGCCGTATTTCGGAACTGCCAGGTATTATAGTGGACATCAAAGTTGGGGGAGGATGGACATATGCCATCTATGTCTGAGCCCAGGTACTTAGTAGCTACGTAACTGTCCGTAAAGCCAATATCCCCTATAGCGTCAAACTCATAGGCCAAATCCAGTGAGTCAATGAATCCATTTCCCCCCTTATTAAAGAAGGCGGAACCGCCCGGAGGAGTCAGATTAACATTCCTGATCACACCATCTATCCAGTAGCCTGTGTAAATAGAATCAATGGGGACATTATTTACATTGGTAATATTGAAGTTGAGAATGATGAAGAAGTTGGCAAAGTTGAAGTTCCAGTTATAAGCTTCAAACTTTACTTCTATACCCAGGGGGGTAAGGTGATCTTCTATGGGAATTCTGGTGGTACCTGTATTGACGGCTATGGCAGAATCTGTAAACACGGAAACGAAATCCTGCTGTGAAACTGCCTCAGTAGAAAAAAAAGGACTATCAAACAGTATGCTTCTTTCTCTAAGGGGCGTTTTAGAGGTAAATTCAAATCCTCTCTTTCCGGATGAAAATCCACTGGCATCATCTATGGCTCCTGTGCTAACGGCCGTTTGGCCATTTACCACTCCTCCTACCCAAAGGCCCCCATCAAAAATATGCTCAACGCCAGAGTTAACCGGGAACTCAAAAGAAGAAAAGTTTTCCAGATTAAAACTGCCACTGAAACCATTCCCTATGATTCCAAGATTAGAAATAGTAGCAGCTACATTGGAAACTTCTGTTTGTTTTTCATCATAAATATCTGCTAGCTGAGCCTGTGTCATTAGGCTATAACAGCTTAGCAGAATAAGGAGAATCAACAACTTTAACTTCATAA
>JBCBKZ010000745.1:0-3124 GCA_038520955.1 Bacteroidota bacterium
CTATTTACCCTGGCATTAGCTGTAGTTCTAATGACCTCATGTGTTTCTAAAAAGAAATATGATGAAGCTATGGCTGCCGCTGCTGCTGAGAAGAGTGCCTTAGAAAGTGAGCTAGCTTCTTCACAGGAAGAAAATGCAAGACTTCAGGAAAACTCTAACAAGCTCCAGCAGAACCTGAACATGAGTGAAGGTGAAATTGCTAAGCTAAGCGAGACTGTTAAAGAGAACAACGCTAAGATCTCTGGTCTACATGACGCTATCGCAGAAGCATTCGAAACTTATGACGAAAACCAGGTAAAAGTTGATTACAGAGAAGGAAAACTGTATATCACTATGGCTAACGATGTCCTATTCAAGTCTGGACGTTCTTCTATGGACAAAGATTCTAAGGATCTTGTATCTACTTTAGCCGACATCCTGAAAAGCAATGGTGATCTTGATATCCTTGTTGAAGGACACACTGACAGTGAGCCTGTAAAAATCCACAGACAGTACAGAGACAACTGGGGACTGAGTACTGCAAGAGCACTTTCTGTTGTAAGAGCTCTTGAAGACATGGGAGTAGATGGAAACCGTCTTACTGCTACTGGTAAAGGAGATACTCAGCCAATCGCTTCTAACGAAACCAAAGAAGGACGTGAGCAAAACCGTCGTACTGAGTTCGTTATCGCTCCTGAGCTGGATGGACTTTACAAAATCTACAAAGAGAACGCCGGAGGAACTAGCAGCGGAAGCTAATTCATACCGGATCTGATAAATTAAGTCCCATTTGTCTTTTGACAAATGGGACTTTTCTATAAGCTTTGTTTCTATATGGATCTGAAGAAAGAAATAGCCAGAAGGAGAACATTCGCTATCATTAGCCACCCTGACGCAGGAAAAACCACCCTGACAGAGAAACTCCTCTTATTTGGAGGAGCTATACAGGTAGCTGGAGCCGTCAAGTCCAATAAGATTAAGCGTGGAACTACTTCTGATTTCATGGAGATAGAGAGACAAAGAGGAATCTCTGTGGCTACCTCTGTGATGGGATTTGAGTATAAAGGGCTTAAGATCAACATCCTGGATACACCGGGTCACCAAGACTTTGCAGAAGATACTTACAGAACACTTACGGCTGTTGACAGTGTGATTGTGGTGATAGATGTGGCTAAAGGGGTAGAAACCCAAACGGAAAAACTGGTAGAGGTATGTAGAATGCGAGACACCCCTGTCATCGTATTCATTAACAAGCTGGATAGAGAAGGGAAGGATCCATTTGAACTACTGGAAGAAGTAGAGAATAAACTCAAGCTCAACGTATGCCCCTTAAGTTGGCCGGTAGGTATGGGAAGCTCTTTTCAGGGCGTATACAGCCTATTCGAACAGAAGTTGGTCTTGTTTGATGCCCATCAAAAGCAGGAAGGTGAAGGAAACATTGAAATAACAGACCTTTCTGATTCCACCCTGGATACTGAACTAGGAGAAAGAGCTGCCGATACCTTGAGAGAGGAAGTAGAACTGGCGCAGGGCGTATACCCTGAATTTGATAACGACATGTACCAGGCGGGCATGCTTTCTCCCGTATTCTTCGGGAGTGCCATTAACAACTTCGGGGTGAGAGAACTTATAGACTGTTTCACCCAGATAGCACCTGAGCCTCAGGAAAGTAAAACTGAGGAGCGTGTGATTCACCCACTTGAGAAAAAATTCACAGGCTTTGTATTTAAGATTCATGCCAATATGGATCCTAACCACAGGAACCGTTTGGCCTTTGTGAAGGTATGTTCTGGCCAGTTTGAAAGAAATAAGAACTATCTCCACATACGTCTGGGTAAGAAAATGAAGTTTGCCAACCCTACTGCCTTCATGGCACAAAAGAAGAGTTTGGTAGAGGAAGCCTATCCGGGAGACATTGTAGGACTGTATGATACTGGCAACTTTAAAATAGGAGATTCTCTCTCAGAGGGAGAAATCCTACACTTTACAGGCATCCCCAGCTTCGCCCCTGAGCTATTTAAATATGTAGATAATGGCGATCCCATGAAATCCAAGCAACTAGCCAAAGGCTTGGATCAGCTTATGGATGAAGGGGTAGCCCAGTTATTCACCAATAAATTTAACGGAAGAAAAATCATAGGGACAGTAGGGGCCCTTCAGTTTGAGGTAATCCAGTACAGATTGAAGCATGAATATGGTGCTACCTGTATATACCAGCCTTTGAGCTTATACAAGGCATGTTGGATCACTTCTGAGGATCCCCAATCCATGAAAGAATTCCGTTTACGTAAGGCGAAATCGTTGGCTGTAGACAAGCACGGTGCAGAGGTATTTCTATCTACTTCAGCATGGGACCTAAATTCTACGCAGGAACTCTTTCCCAAGATAGAATTTCACTTTACCTCTAAAGCTTAAGCCATTTGGCTAAGGCTAGGTCTCCATTCAGCCTGAGAAGATAATTGGATATTCTCTTCAATTTTGGCTTTGATCTCGTCAGCCATGAAGTCAGGCGCCCATTCAAAGAAGGTTATTTTATGCTTCCCTATATGAAGAGTAGGTACAGATTCTTTATAAATGGAATCCTGGAAGAACCATCTTTCTTCAAAACTGATTCTATCAATATTAGCCAATGGTATTTCATATACAATCGGGAAGAGAACTGCAGATTTGCTTAGGAGAAGTTTTCCCTTTTCAATAGAGATGCTTTGCTTAACGGATAAATGCCCCAGACTTTTTAGGCTAATGTAAGCTCCCATAGTCAGCATAAAGCCAAAAAATAGGATGAACTCCCATCCTGTATAGGCCAGTAATTCTGTCTTTCTGAAAAAAGGGATGGCGGCGCTAAGAAGGAGAGATCCCATTAACAGATATGCCATAGCCTTCAAAGGGATAAGTGGTGATTTCACCTCATACCTTTTATTTCCATTGGTCAAAAAAACAGTATGAAAAGACACCTGGGTAAATTGGTGAAGATTAGCTAATTCCGGTAAGGATATACGAAAGGAGGATATATCCAGAGCAGAGGTTACTGAATTGTGTAGGTTATGTATGCGAATGGGCATAAGAAGCGACGTTTGGGTACACTTGTAGAACGGGACTTTTACGTATGAAGTTGCATCAATCTTGGGGGAATAGTAAAAAAAGC
>JBCBKZ010000746.1:0-3122 GCA_038520955.1 Bacteroidota bacterium
ATATAGCCCTGGATAGATTCCCTAATAATGATCTGCTCAATGAGGCCAAAAGTAAGATTGACATCATCGTAAATAATTAAAGTCTTATATTGGTCTTATCATCAATCATGCATACAGCTAAATCCATTCTCAATAAATATCAGCTTAGATCAACTAACAGCAGGATACAGATCTTGACCCTTTTTCTGCAAAAGGGGGTGGCATTGTCTGAGCCGGATTTAGAAGAAAGCCTACAAGGGCTGTGTGACAGGGTGACTATTTACAGAAGCCTGAATACCTACCTGGATAAAGGAGTGATTCACCGGGTATTAGATGATAGCGGGGTGATGAAATTTGCTTTATGTAAGGAGAGCTGTAATAGCACAGAAAAACATACCCATGATCATGTGCATTTCAAATGCAGCGTTTGTGGAGATACCCGCTGTCTACATGAAGCTACAATTCCTTCTATTTCTCTTCCTGCGGGATATAATGCCAAAGAGGCCAATATGCTGATTTCGGGTACCTGTCCTAACTGCTCCTAAGACTACTTCCATTCCATGGTAGTAGTGAGGTGAGCTAACTCTCCCTTCATGTATTCTATCACCGGAGCTAAAGAATCATTTTTTAAGGCAGATTGGAAATAGATAGACATCATCATGAGGTCCTCTTCCTGCTCATCAAAGAAAAAGATCTGGGCAGGTGTTCCCACCTCTCCAAATACTTCGAATATAAAGCCCTTCCCGTTTTCTGCCTGTATGGGGTTTTCCTTTATTTGGCTGGCCTTTTTGCTGTGCTGGTAAATGAGCTTGCGCCATTCTTCAAAGTGCTTGGCCCGTGATTTCCCACTGCTTTGTATATCTCTGTAAGTTATGTGCCAGGTACAGTCATACTGTGGGTAATGGATATCCACCCAGCATGAGTCTGAGTTACTCCTGGTAATTCCGCCCATATCAGGGTACTCGAAGGTGAAGGGACAGGCACCACTTTCGAATTGAGCGTAAGCTACTTGTTGGGGAAAATCTATCCTATGGAAAGCCATAGGCCTGGGGTAGGGGGCAGGCTCCTGGCAACTACTGAGGATAATCATACTCAGAAACAGCAAGGGAAAACAAAATCTTATCTGCTGATACTTCATAAAGGACAACATCATTCTTCAGCTACCTCTTCTTCTCTTATGATGGAAAGTTTCACCATGGTAATCCTGGTTTTACTTACGGACTCTACCTTTAATATGGTGTTTTCATAGAGAATTTCTTCTCCGGTACTCGGAAACTTTCCTGCTAACTCAAAGATAAGTCCTCCCAGGCTATCACTATCTCCTTTCTTATCTTCGAAATAATCATCAGGTAAGTCTAGGATCTTTTTGACATCTATGAGGGAGACTCTTCCTTCAAAAATATAGGTATTTTCGTCTATTTTTGTGTAGACAATCTCCTCACTATCAAATTCATCAGTGATTTCTCCGAATATTTCTTCTACTACATCATTTAGGGTAACTATCCCTGCAGTACCTCCATATTCATCTACCACGACCGCCATGTGAAGGCGCTGGGTTTTAAATTCTTCCAGGAGGTCATCTATTTTCTTGCTTTCAGGCACAAACTGTACCGGGCGAATTAAGTCTACCAATTTGACCCCTTGAACATTGTCCCTTACAAAAGGAAGCAAATCTTTAATGTGTAGTACGCCTATGATGGAATCTATATTCTCTTCATATACGGGTAGGCGGGAGTAGGTGTGCTCCTTTGTAAGATCTATTAACTCATCCAGACCCGTATCTACTGCCACCGCAATTACGTCTATGCGGGCTCGCATGACACTTTTCACAGAGATATTAGAGAAGTTCACAATTCCCTTAAGAATTTCCTTCTCCTCTGTATCTGCATCCTTTTCTGTAGTGATATCGATGGCATGCTTTAAATCCTGCAGAGAAGTTGCTTCTTCTTTTGCAGAAACATTGCTACTTATGAACTCAGTGGTTCTAATGAGAACAGTACTAAGTGGCGCAAATACCCACCTTAGGCTTTCCAACGGACCTGCCAGCGTTTTCACCAGGAAGCCCTTATTTTTGGCAGCAAAAACCTTAGGGACTATTTCTCCAAAGAACAAGAGGATACTGGTAATGATGGCTATGTTGAGAAACAGGTCAAGAGGAATGGTCCAACCCAACAGCGAAACGGAGTTTTCCCATTCAAAAGCCTTAGCCATTTGGCTCAGTATGCTGGAGCCCAGAATAATGGCCGTTACATTAACAAAATTATTGGCTATGAGGATGGTAGCGAGGAGGCGCTGAGGTTGGTTAACTAAAGACCAGACTTTCTGTGAAAGCCTGGTCTGAGTGTTTCTGTACTCTTCTACTTCTGCCTTGGTAAGAGAGAAAAAGGCCACTTCAGCACCGGAAACCAGAAATGAAATCAGCATACACAGCAGGAAGAATCCTGACTGAGTAACAAATGAGATGATATTTATCTGTAGTAAGGGGAAGGTCCCCGAAACCGGCTCCACTGATAGTTTATTTTTTGGTAACAGGTCTGGCAGGAAGTGTTAAAAACTTCTAGAAGGGCAGATCATCAGGTTCTTCAAAGGAAGGGTTTGGTGAACTGGCAGCTTGTGCTACATTTCCAACATTACTTCCATTTTCTGAGGTTCTGCTTCCATCACTCCTGCCATCCAGCAAGATTACTTTGGTTGCATCCACATCCAGTCTACTTCTTTTCTCGCCTTGAGGCGTTTCCCAGGATTGGTTTTTAAGCCTACCTTCAATGTAGAGGGTAGAACCCGTCCTGCAATACTTAGAGACAATCTCCGCTTGATTTCTCCATAGGTTGACACTTACCCATTCAGTTCTGTCAACGTAATTCCCTTCCTTATCTCTACTTCTCTCAGTACAGGCTAAACGAACGGTAGCCAATGCTACACCACTATCCAGATACTTCAATTCTGGAGCTTTTCCCAGGTTTCCAATGAGCGTTACTTTGTTAAGACCGTATTTTGCCATAAACGAAAAAATTTTGGATTACAAAAACAAGAAGAGGTCAAAGATGGTCAGAATAGCCTTGGGAAAAGCAAATATAGCTATTTTGTCCGTAGAAATGAACTGGAAGCCTTCAGTATCAAAGGTATCACCTTTTATGTCATAG
>JBCBKZ010000747.1:0-3120 GCA_038520955.1 Bacteroidota bacterium
CCCGCCAAGAAGTAGGAACCCAGAAGGGTCATAGAAATATTTCTGTTTACTTCATACTTCACATTGATGCCCAGAACATCTCCAATGTGTTTTTCTTCTATGCCATCAGCTGGTCTTGAAAGGAATCTGGGAGGAGCATACAGGCCATCATTTCGGTTCGTTCTGTAGAAAAGGGCATAGTCCATGTAAACCACCATGTCTTTTAATGGGAAGAGGGTAATGCTCGGGTGAAAGCTGGTCAAGTTGGCAGGAGTATTAACAGCTGCTAAACTGTATAAGCCGGGATTAACAAAAAGAGGATTGAAGGTCTGTAGCTTATCATCTCCTATTTCTCTATCACCACTTGAAAAGTCCAGTTTTATTCCAATTAAAGGTCTCCACGGTGTATTGGGGAAGATGTATTTCCAGTCAGTTTCGAAATTATATGCACGTATATTACTCTCCCCTATCTCCCCAAACTGAAAGATAAGTTCAGAGTTAAAGGTAAATCTGCCCGCTTTCCCAAAGCTTCTCACTCCCAGGGAATGCCTTGTCTCTTCTCCCAGTTGGTCGCTCATTCGGGAGGCATCGGAATGAAATCCTAAGTAGTAAGTTTCAAAGGTGTGTACCCCTTTCTTCAGGGGCCATTGAAGGTAGGCTCCCCATAAGTCAGGATTGGTAGCCTCATCATCAAACAGACTGAATTCGTTATCAAATGCTCCGAATTGAGGACTAACCTCTTTCCCATAGAATACGTGCGCCTGAGTGGAGGATTTTCCCAGTCTGATCATGGCCAGATCAAAACTCCTACGGATATTGGTCCCATCCCTCCTTCCGACCAACCGAGCTACTCCCAAATCCAGTTCTTGTCTTCCCAGTCTGATATCCAGATCCATATTCTCATGGCTCCCAAAACTGAACTCCACAAAACCCTGATACCAGTCAATGTCATCATCCTGAAAAAGTCTAACTCCTCCCGTGGTTAAGCCATGATATAACTCTCCAAATAGACGGACATGTTTCCCTATCTGTATGGAAGAATGAAGACTGATACGTTGAGAAAAATAGGTATCGTCAGAAGTAGTCCAATTCTGGTTGGTGAAGCTCTCTACACGTGCTCTGTAGCTTCCTCCAAAAGATAAATAAATGCTCCCCGTATCATTGAGAGGAATAAATTTCAGCTGATCACCAAAGGCTTTTGAATAAGGATTACTTTCTGGATTTCTAAGATACTCGTAGGATTCCTCTGACCTGTTTGTTTCATAATCAGGTGGTTCTTCTTTTGTCTCCTGGCTGAATAAAAAGGAAATATGGCCAACTAATAGCAGGAAAAAAACAATGATAGCGTTAGGGTTTGGCTGCATAAGCCTGGTGGTTAATGTCGGGTTAAAGATGTTTCAAGAAGAGTATCCCACTTTTCCATCCCACTCATCAAATTCTTCTTCCCTCAAATCTCAGGCATTAACCACAATTCCCTATTCACCTAGATTAAGAAATAAAGTTCTTCTACCTTTTATCATAAATTTCCCGCTTTACCTTGCTAAGGGCTTGAGGAGTTATCCCCAGATAGGAGGCAATCATTTTCTGGGACACCCTTTGTACAATGTCAGGATAGGTGTTAACAAAGTCTTCATATCTCTCCAATGCTGAAGCACTCATAAGCATAATTACTCTATTTTGGAGGGCTTCCATTCTCCGGACAATTCGGGGAAAGTCAGGCTTTATATCAAGTGCCTTTTCAGACATCAATACAACTGAGTCTTCTAGCGCCTGAATGTTTAGGGAAGAGGGTTTTTCTGGTGGACCACTATCTGCGACAATCCAGCCTTCCGGCGCAAACATAAAAATATGTTCCTTCCCTTTTTCGTCTACACAAAAGCTTCTTAGCAGTCCTGATCGGACATAATAAACTTTTGTATCCAACTCTCCTCTTCTCTGGAGGAACTCTCCTTTTTTGACTGTCAGTCTTTTAAGTGTTTGGGATTTCACAGTACTCCTTTCCTTAATTTGCTCTTAACTAAAGGTAGAAATTAGTCAATCAGAATGAAAAAGCACAAAGACACCATATCCGTAATTATTCTTTCAATAATGGTAATCTCAGGGTTGACTGAGGGTTTACATGCCCAAAAGAAGATTGAAACAACCCAACTAAACACAGAGGGATTTTTCACACTTGGGGAAATTGATGGGCACAAATTTTTTATTACACCACAAGGAGAACCATTCTTCTCTCTGGGAATAAATCACTTAGATCCGGCAAGTAGTCGCTATCCTGAAAACCTTCATATTTGGGAGAAAAAATACAATGGAAGTACCATTGAATGGTTGAAGAAGTCAGTGAAACCCAATCTGGAGAAATGGGGATTTAATACGATGGGGTGGGAACAGGAAGTAACGGTAAAGAGATGGCAGCATTCCCGCTCCTTTACCGTTGATGAGTTAAAGGCGCTGGACATGCCTTATTGTAGAATGCTTCCCTTCATAGAATCACATCAGTGGGAAAAGCATACGGTACATTATGATTTTTTCAACGAGGATTGGATCGCCTGGTGTGAATATGTTGCCCGATCATATTGTGCTGAAGTAAAGGATGATCCAAACCTCATTGGCTATTTCTTCAGCGATTGTCCAACCTGGATACACGACCGCCCGGAGAATGAATGGCGCGGCCCAATGTTTGATCCAGAAAAACTGGAAACACAAGAGGGACGTATAGAACTTTCCAAAATGGCGAAACAGTACTACAAAACGATCCACGATGCTATTAGAAAATACGATCCAAATCACCTGATTCTTGGCGACCGATACGAAGCAAATGCGCCAATCGCCATGGAAGTGATTGAAGCTGCCATACCGTATGTAGATGTACTGTCATTCCAGGATTTCAAAGATCCTGAGACGCACCTCACTGAATGGTACAAGAAAACAGGGAAGCCGGTTTTATTGGCCGATGGTTCTGGTATTGTAATGGGCCACGATAATTTCAAACGCGCAGAAGGAAAGTGGTATAAAAATCAGGTTGAAGCACTTTTTGAAAACAAGGGATGTGTTGGTTTTCATTTGTGTGGGGCATACCAGCGAAATAAAGCAAGAGCCAAAGGATTACTGGACGAATATGAGCAACCTGATACAGAGAATATT
>JBCBKZ010000748.1:0-3105 GCA_038520955.1 Bacteroidota bacterium
GGTAATGTAAATGCCTTTCTATATGAAATTTATGTTTCCTTCATTCCATTAGCGGAGGGTAGAGGTATCACTTACACTTTTGAGGCTAAGGGAAATGAAACTGAGCTTTGGTTTGATAGGCAGGAGATGGAGAAAGTGGCGATTAACCTTCTGTCTAATGCATTTAAATTTACGCCAGAGAAGGGTGAAATTAAGGTGGTCTTGGGAAAAGAGGAGCAGGAAGGTAATTGGTATTTTTCCATAAAGGATAGCGGAGCAGGTATAGCCCCGAATAGCCTGCCATACATTTTTGACAGGTTTTATCAGGCTAAGGGGAATGGCCAAATTCATTCTGATGGAGGGAGCGGGATCGGCCTCTTCCTTTCCAAACAGATAGTAGAGGCTCATAAAGGAATGATTACAGCGGAAAGTAAGCTTGGGGAAGGAGCTACTTTCTATGTAAGCCTCCCTATGGGGAATAGCCATTTCCAGCCTGAAGAACTAGCAGAAGAAGATACCCTCCTTACCCATGGAATAAGACAGACAATATTTCCTATCCATGAATCTCTTGAAGTAGATAAAGGGAAGACAGAACCATCAGAAAAAGCCACTTTATTGGTAGTGGATGATAATGATGACATTCGAAGCTATCTTAAATATCAGTTGTCTGAAGCGTTTTCCATAGAAGAAGCCAGAAATGGGGAAGAGGCTTGGGAACTGGCAAAAAGCATAGTCCCTGACCTCATTTTAGCGGATATCTCCATGCCTAAAATGACTGGGATAGAACTCTGTCATCTAGTTAAGACAAATATGATTACAAGCCATATCCCGGTTGTCTTACTTACCGCTAGATCTTCAATTGCTTATCAGGTAGATGGATTTCAGGAAGGAGCGGATGCCTACATCACCAAGCCATTTAATATAGGCTTGCTGGAAGTCAGGATTAGAAATCTCATTCTTTCTAGGAGAAGACTACAGGAAAAATTTGGACAGGGGATCAACTTTAGTCCTGATGAAACCAGGGTTCTTTCGTTAGATGAGGAGTTTCTGTTTCGGGTAAGAGAAATCATTAACAAGCATTTTGAGTCTCCCACCTTTTCTGTGGATCAGCTAGCTGGAGAAGTAAATATGAGCAGGACTCAGTTATACCGTAAACTTAAAATGCTAACGGGGAAATCCGCTAAGAAACTTATTACTGATTTTCGTTTAAGAAAGGCCAAAGACCTTCTGACAGCACAAAGATATACGGTTTCTGAAGTCTCTTTTATGGTAGGCTATAATGATGTCAAATCTTTTAGAGACCAGTTTAAGAAAGCATTTAAAAAGAATCCCAGAGATTTTGTTTCATTCACTTCTCCTTCTTCCTAGTGGATGACAGCTGATAGGTAACCTGATAAAGTATTTCAATGGCTGGATAAATGCTCAGCAAAATTATCTTGATTGCCTTTCGATAGTCATCTAAAATTCATTATTTTGAAGTAATGAAATGGGCCATTTGTCTGCCCCTGCTCATCCTTTCACTCTGTCTGAATCGTCTTCAAAGCCAAAACCAATCCTTCCTATTTAACCGTGTAGGAGAAGAAGAGTCTTGGGGGAATCATTACTTTAATGATATTGTCCAGGATCACTATGGATTTATCTGGTTTGCTACCTATACGGGTCTTTACAAGTATGATGGAGCCAACACTACTCAGTATGGATTAACCCCATCTATCCCCAATAGCTTAAAAAGTACCCGGGTTACCTGTCTATTTATAGATAGTCAGCGTCGGCTGTGGGTAGGCACTACCTCCTCAGGGGTTTTTCGGTACAATTATCTGGATGATGCTTTTATCGAATTTCCCGTAAAAGGCCACATTAGGGATATTGTTGAAGGGAGAGATAATGTCTTGTATGTAGGAACAGATAGAGGTGTAGCCAAACTTGAACCAGAGAACGGCCAAATCAACCTAATCCATGAAGGGAAGGAAGTAGAGGGTAATCTAAGTAGTTTCAATGTTACCACATTGGCTGTTGCCTCAGATGGTAATATTTGGGTAGGTACTGAATGTGGGTTGAATAGGGTCCTTTTGGATCAGACAAAGGGTAAAGTAAGAATTGACTCTTTTAATAGTCCCGGAAATGAGGGAAGTGCTTCTGATGATTGCTTTCAATATGTTTCCACAATTCATATTTCTTCTACAGAAAAAAACACCTTATGGATAGGGACGGCGGTAGGATTATATAAGATTCAATACGATCCTAAGGATTTAACAAAGCTTGAATACCAGAAAATACAAGTCCCTCAAGCAGAGCTTACCGAAAGGAGTTACATAAATACCCTTTTTATTGAGGACCCCCATCGCATATGGATAGGAGCTAATACTGGGTTAAAGCTAATTGATCCATTGAGTGGAACTGGAAAAAGCTTTGTTTCAAGTACTAAGAATTCATATTGTATCAGCAATAACAACATTCGTTCATTTTGTAAAGACAGGTTTGGAAAGCTGTGGATAGGGACGGCAAAAGGGGTAAATAAACTGAACTTAAAAGGGAATCCTTTTTCGAAAGTATCTGTCTTGAATGAGGTTCAAAGTGATTATAGAATCACCGGAGTTGCCCCTTCCAGTTTCCCAAATGAGGTATGGATATCCAGCAGAGGAGGAGGAATTTACCTGTATGATTTTGTTTCGGATTCTGTTAAGGGGATTCAGTTAACGGATTATGGCGACAAAGAGCTGGGTAGATTTATTTCTTCCCTTACCTATGATAATAATCAAAATGTTTGGCTTGCCACGCTGGGGGGAGGAGTAATTAAAGTTGATGAAAAACCCTCTTCAGGAAGTAATCAGATAGTTCGGGCTAGCAAAGTCTTTTCTATCCCTGATGGGTTGGCAGCTAGTCATATCATGTCTATTTATGCAGCTAATGATAAGAACATTTGGTTCGGGTATTGGCGTAAAGGGCTAGGGCGGATTCATTCAGAAACCCAAACACTAGGACAATACATTGTATCAGGAACTCCTGAGGTGGATTTACAGGAATACCATTTTACCTGTATGACTGAAGATGACGAACAACATTTGTGGGCGGGTACTTCTGAAAAGGGGGCTTTTTAAATTCTTCTATAATTCAAAAGAGGATTCT
>JBCBKZ010000749.1:0-3094 GCA_038520955.1 Bacteroidota bacterium
CCGGAGGAGGCCATAGGCGTAGAAATCAATCAGTGGGGAGACAAGCTTACCGTAAAGGGTGTATTCAAAGATTACTTCCATAGATCTCTCAAGAATAATCCTCTTCCTACGCTCTACAGATATTATCCTTATGTGGGCGACTATCAATCATTTAAGGTAGAAACAGCGGCCTTAGATCAGGTCATTCCGAAAATGCAGGAATCCTTTGAGCGTACCTTTCCTGGAAACCCTTTTGAGTACTTCTTTGCAGATGAGCAGTATGGACAGCTCTATAAGGCAGAACAGACTTCTGGAAAGATCTTCAGTTTATTCTCCCTACTAGCAGTTGCAGTAGCTTGTCTGGGTCTGTTTGGGCTGATTTCTTATGCCCTGGTGAGAAGAACCAAAGAAATCGGGATCAGAAAGGTACTTGGCGCCACATATCAGCACATACTTGGACTGTTACTAAAAGACTTCTTATTCCTGGTCATCTTTGCAGGCCTCATTGCTATCCCCTTTACCTGGTGGGCTATCAGCAGTTGGCTTGAGGAGTATCCCCAGCGAATAGGCATACAAATAGACTTATTCATTTTACCGGTTATTGTAGTCATGGGACTGGCCCTATTGACCATCCTGAGATCTACCATTATTTCTGCACAGGCAAAGCCGGTAGATTCTTTAAGAGTTGATTAAATAGAATGTATTGGGGCAGTTATTACGGGATGCTGGTTACCAGCATCCCGTATTTTGTTACCATCTTTTCATGGCCGATTGGAAGGATTTATCCCCTGTTAGATAGATGAGCTCATCTACATCTTCCTTTTTGTGATGGATAATCCTGTACTCTATGGGCTGATTCTGTATACAACCTACTTTCCATTCCTCAAATGCCTCCATTAACAGTTGGACATCCTCGTCATTCGTGAGATCCATGTCCAGCTTATATAGCTTTCTCAGGAGGGGCTTAACTTTTTCTGGCGTATCTTTTCCTATGTGAATCATGGGACTTAACCGAATAAAGTTATTGGGGATATCTTTATTCTGGGCTTGCCTTAAAAACATCATGGCTACATAGTTAGCCCAGTCAGGTGGTTCGTAAAGGATGGTTTTCGCTTGGTTTACAACGGTTGAGAAAAAATAGGCAATCTGACGTTTCCAGGTAGAAAATCTGAGTTTGTAAAAACGGTTTTGGATGGTGATGTCCATATTATCATAAAACTCTTTTTTGTCTTCTACAGACATGAGTTTGGTACCTGTTCCTATACTTATCAGCTTAATAGAATCAAGGGACACATCAGCCTTGATGGCTTCTATCAATGCTGCCACCGTAGGGTTATTAAATCCTCCTAAGGCGCCATCCCATAAATAGTACCAGATATTCGAATTCTTTGCCTTCATTTTGGCAGGAAAATCAAAGTACTGAATAGGGGCATTGGAAGAGCCATGGATAGCTTGTGTAATGGTAATAGAATCAAAGGTATCTTTCTCACTACCATAAGATTTGAAGAATCTGGCCCGGTTATTTAATGCATCAAAGGTAGCTATGGATATCCTCAAAGAAGGTTTCCCAATATGATCTGGAAGCTTTTCCATAGGAATTTTTGACACCTTGTTGAAAAGGGTATCAAATGCCTCCTTCTTTCTTTTTGTGCTATACTTTGGACCAAATTTGCCCCTGAAAAAACTGACCGGAATAAACTTTTCTGCATAGCGATTTTTACTGAAAATCATAGATCTGTTTTCCTCCAGTAAGAAAATATCTATGGCTTTTTGTAAGGTATAATTCTCGGCTAAAGCTGCTAATACAATGCTTCCTCCTGAGTTGGCTAACACCAAATCGAAGTCTTTCAGGATCTCATGCCCGCTAACATTTCCGTATTTTTCTTTAAGGGTTAAGAGTTGGAGAATAGACCAGCTTCCTCCTCCATCTAATGACAAAATTTTGTACATAAAGGTGTCTGTGTGAGTAAATCGATCTTTCCAGAGACAGCTTTCCCTGGGATGATCGATATGCCTTAACGATAATTAATTTGAAGAAAGAATCAAGAAAGTTACCCCTATTCTTAAATTAATCCATAAAGAACCGAATAGGATAAAGAACGCATAAAAGTACCTGCTTTCAAGCACAGCCTTGGGCATAATAGGCTATGAAAGCCGCTATTCCAGCCAAAAACCATCCATAATAGGATCTTGGTTGATATTCAGCCTCGCCTTCAGATTCCGCTTCCGGTTTTGACTCCGGTTTGGCTTCTTTAGGCTTAGGTTCTTCACATTTAGAGCAAGTATATACCTTAATAGTAATTTCTTTGCTGCAGCTTTCGCATGAGTCAAGGTCAGACATATAGCAACAGGTTTAGTTATGTGAAATGATCCTTGTGTGTATTCAGATATTACGAATAACAAACTAATGAGTTGTAAAGAGAATCGCTGAGAGTCATGAAACCTTAAGTTTTCCAAAAAAAGTGAAATGATTTTTTAAGAATAGAGTGAGTACAAATGGAAGGGAGGAGGCTTATATGGGAAACAATGACAATGAAGACAGTTTATACTTTTTTACTCTCTCTTGCTCTCCTGACCACTGTAAGTTGTACTGATAATAATGAGGATGATCCTTCTGCCGCGACTGGGATCGCCACAGAAGAAGCTGCTGAAATTGTGGGTACCTCTCTGGCCAGTTCATCTGCAGGTTTGGTAGGGATGACCACTGAAACAGCTTCTACCTCTGCAGAAGTAATAGAAACAAATGCTGCTAATCTGTGCGCCCTAGAAGAAGACAGTACCTTTAACTGGGCCAGCCAACCCGCCTCAGCTATCTCTTTTAATGCAGAATTATCCTACAGCTATGCTGTTAGCTGTAATGAGGTTAATCTTCCCGAGTCAATCGCCTATGAGTTGACGTATAGTTCTTCCTTTGATGGCCCCAGAATGGCTTCCGCTAATACGGGTGGGTCTACCTGGACCTTAACTTCTCTAAATGCACTTTATACTTCTTTCGAGCTAAACGGAACATATTCTCGCATAGGAACATTCGAATCCAAGATATTTAGACAATCCACCACCAATGCTACGGCTAACTTTGTCCTGGATGGATTAGTACTGGATTTACCTAAGGGAT
>JBCBKZ010000074.1:0-12888 GCA_038520955.1 Bacteroidota bacterium
CTTCAATCCTGATAGAGTTTTCCAGGTGGAAGAAATAGTAGATGGAGAAACCACACTGGTAGACAGAACAGGTAGAGACTTTACCCGTTCGGGGGTTATTCAAAGAGCCTCAACTTCTACCAACCTAAAGCTCTTCAACTATATCAACCTGTCCGGTACATTCAGTTATAATGAGTACTGGTATTTTGAGAGCACGGAAAAGACCTTCAATGCAGAAACGAATCGTGTGGAAGAGATATCTATTCCAGGCTTTACTTCTGCCAGAGATTACTCTTCCTCAGTAGCCTTAAGTACCAACTTCTTCGGGATCTATCAATTTAACGGGCCTAAGCAGTTCGCGATCAGGCAACGCTTTTCTCCTAATATCTCCTATAACATCCGCCCGGACTTTTCTGATCCACGGTTTGGGTTTTGGGAGGAAGTCCAGAACAGTGCGGACGGGGTACCCCTACTTTACAGCAGATTTGAAGATGGTATTTTTGGCGGGCCCAGTAGAGGAGAGAGTCAGGCCATAGGCTTTAGTTTAAATTCCGTCCTGGAAATGAAGTACCGTAAGAAGGAAAGCTTTGATGAAGACTTCCCGGAGAAAGAAGATAAGTTTGTCAGGTCTAATCTCCTGGATAACCTCAGCCTGAGCGGTAGCTATAACTTTGCAGTAGACTCGTTCAGACTAAGTACGCTACGCTTAAATGCACGTACCCAGCTATTTGAAAAAATCAACCTGAACGCCTCTGGTACCATCAACCCATACCAAATAGAAACTGATGAGTCAGGGACAGAGCGTTTTGTAGATAGACTGGTTTTCAACCAAGGAAAACTAGGCCGTTTGACCAATGCACAAATTAGTGTATCAGCACGTTTTCAGTCCAAGACCAAGAGAGATGGTTCCAAGAATGAGAATAATGAAGCTGAGGAAACAGAGATCCTGAGCGTACAACCTCTAGTGTATAATCAGTATGTGGACTTTGATATACCCTGGTCAGTCAATCTGGGGTATAACCTCTCCTACAGCAATCCCTTAAACAGAGATGGGAATATTACACAGACTCTCAGGGCGAGTGGGAATCTGACCTTTACCCCTAAGTGGCAGATCAACATCAACTCAGGTTATGATTTCCAGCGAAATGAGGTAACCAATACGACTCTGGCTATCAGGAGAGACCTTGACTGCTGGGATTTGTCATTCTCATGGACTCCTTTTGGAACATTACAATCTTACTTTCTGACCATCAGAATCAAGAGTTCTACTTTGGCTGATTTTGTGAAAGTGGAGAGAAGGAACAGATTCCAGGACAGAAGATTTTAAGTTTCAGTAACCTATCAAACAAAAATTCACCGGATGTTTCCATCCGGTGAATTCATTTTAGAGCAAGTGAGTAATTTCGTAACTCCTTTAGTTGCCGACTTCCATATTAAGTCGCTTTCTAATTTCTGTCACACTTTTCTTGAAGTACTTGTCAGTGGCAATTAAATCTGTAACCGTCTGCAATGCGTGGATAACGGTGGAGTGGTCTCTCCCACCAAAATGCATACCGATAGACTTAAGGGAATGACGCGTCATTTCTTTAGCAAAGTACATCGCAATTTGTCTTGCTTGTACAATGGTCCTTTTACGTGTCTTAGCCTTCATGTCCTCTACTTCAACATCCATCAACTCTCCTACGATCTTCTGAATAGAGCCGATCGTAATTTCTTTGGTTACGCTGTCTACAAAATTTTGTAGCATAGATTTAGCAAGCTCAAGATCCACTTCTTGTTGGTTCAATGAGCTTTGAGCCAGCAGGCTGATCAGGGCACCTTCCAATTCACGAATGTTACTGTTAACATTATGCGCGATAAACTCGACTACCTCCCCAGGTAGCTCGATTCCATTCATACGCATTTTGCTAGCCAGAATCTGCTTACGGGTGAAAAAGTCCGGTACGGAAAGATGGGCACTTAGTCCCCACTTGAAGCGGGAAAGAAGTCTTTCTTCCACACCCTCCATTTCATTAGGAGAGCGGTCAGAAGCCAGTACAATCTGTTTTCCGGATTGACGAAGGTGGTTGAAAACATGGTAAAAGTTATCCTGTGTCTTTTCTTTACCGGAAAGAAACTGGATATCATCCACCAGAAGTACTTCTATCATCTGATAGAAATTGAGAAAGTCATTAACCGTTCCCCTCTTTACAGCGTCTACAAACTGGTTAATGAAGCGTTCAGAAGAGACATACAGTACAGTCTTCCGTGGAAAGTTCTTCTTAACTTCATTTCCTATAGCCTGGAGCAAGTGGGTTTTACCCAGCCCTACCCCACTATACAGAAATAAAGGATTATAGGCCGTAACGCCTGGCTTATTAGCTACAGCAAAACCTGCTGCACGAGCCAGTCTGTTACAATCCCCTTCAATAAAAGAATCAAAGGTAAAATCCTTGTTAAGATTAGCCTCCACCTCAAACTTACGAATGCCCGGAATTACAAAAGGATTCGGAACGGGTCTTTCTACATTCAATTGGGTGTTTATTGATTGTTGATGATGAACGGTTTTAGCTTGGGACGCGGAGACGGGCGTCCCATTAGGAGTACCACCTTTCTGACCTGGATCCACTACAATAGAATATTCCAGACGACCCTCTGGACCCATGGTGGTGTGTATAGCTTTGCGGAGAAGATCAACATAGTGGTCCTCTAACCATTCATAGAAGAATTGGCTGGGTACTTCAATGGTGAGTACCTGTCTATCCAAACTTACTGGATGAATGGGTTTGAACCACGTATCATAGCTCTGAGGAGTGATTTCAGTGCGAATAATACGCAGACAGTCGTTCCATATGTCAACGTATGACGTTGTCATGCTTACACTTTGCTGATCGTTTACCACTTTTCTATAATGGATGCTTAAACATCCTCTAATTTGTTTTTGGTGCGAAGATAAAACTGTGAAAAAAAATCAGAAAAAAAAACTTGAATATATGCTGATTTTTACAGGAAAATAAAAAGCTTCTAACAGTCTGATAGTCAATGTTTTATACAATGAATTTCAGGAATTCGTATCTTCCTCGAATTAATTATTTCCACTAATACCTTATTCACCAAAGCTAATAACGGATAAAGCACCCTTTTACTATATTATGTATCTATTAATTTATAGGTAACCGGGGGTTACTTTCCTTTCTTTTCAATTAAAATCCTGAAGGCTGAACCTTATAGGCCTAAAATAAGAAAATTAACACAATTATGTTAATTTGCGATTTTCGCAAAACATCCCTAAAAGAGTATAAAACACACTTTTAAAGAAGGATTATCTAGGAAATCTTGAAAAAAGGCTGCAAGTCGTTCTTCAAAATAATGATGGCACGTTGGGCTGGTAATTCCTCCATAGCCATCATTTTTTCAATAATTCTCTTGGCAAGAAATAATCCTTCCTCATCTTCATCGAGTTCTCTTGCCGCCTCATTAATGACATTTAATATTTCTTCTTTTGCCCTGATAAGTGACATCCAACCCGGATTACTGATATAGATTTGCTGAGCCATGTTGTGCTCAAACTCTTCCCTGATCTCCTGAATTAATTCCATCCGAAATTCACTAACCGTTTTTCCAGACGCATTCAGTCTGGGAAGAAGATTTTCAGGAGAAATTCTTTCCAGAAATAAGGTGATTCTTTCATAAGCCGTGATCTTCAAAGGAAGGTGCTGCTTGAGGATCTCATTTCTGATCATAAGGTTCTGGGTAACCCTTTCTCTTTCCACACCTGTATCACTCATAAATTTCACAGCTAGCAGAACGATAGCTGCAGGTGCCAGGTATTTAAGAATCTCGCCGATAATGGTCAGACTTTCCATTTCCATCTGTGAATATCTTAATTGTAGGTTGTCGCTTTTAGTTAATGGCCCTTAATGAAGGTACTCATCTTCAGGCCAAAATTATTTTTTTCTTTCAGGAATCACCAATTCAAATTAGCTGTTTCCTAATCCTGCCCAACGAAAAGTATCCTGAAAGGTTCTAACATCTATCTGATGCCCCAATCCCTGGCAGCGAATCACTGATTGAAGTCCCTGATTTTTACCAGCTTGAGAAAAAAATTGCCAATTCTGATCTGGATCTACCACATCATCTTCATCCCCCAAGACAACATACCTTTGAGGGCAAGCATCTTTCTTAGGTGCAGGAATCTTCAATTCCACTGCGTCTAACCACATGGCTGGATTATATAATAAGCAGGGAACGCCTAAATGTTGACTCAGCCAAAATCCCAGAAAACCTCCTAAGGAACTCCCCACAATGCCCTCTATTAGCTCTTCACGTGCATATTTGTCCAAAATGTGGTAAGCATCGGGCTGCTCTCTGTAATCCAGATGAAGGGCCACTACCTCATGTCCCATTTCTTCCATATACCCAATTCTGTCAGGATTAGGACTGCTATCCAGTCCATGGATATAAAGAATTTTCATAGAAAGAATATTTTAATAAAAAGAGGAATAGGCCTTGCTCAATATTGAAATATTTTTGAATTTATTCCTAATAATTGCCCAAATGAAAAGGCTTGCGATTGCACTATGTCTCCTGAGCTTGATGGCCGCCACCTGTAATGGCGATAAGAAATCCAGTTTGAGGCATAAAACGGCCGTCTCCTACTTCCTGACGGATACCAAAATAGATTCCATTCTCTGGAAACTGATACAGATCTATGACCCCTATTCAGGGAGCATGAAAATACCGGATGAAGAAGCCAAGTACCTTTCTATACAGAAAGATGGAAAGTATGTGCTCTATTCTCCTGGAAACACGCAAAGTGGAAAGTGGTATTTAAAGAAGGATAAGTCAGCCTTAGCCCTGGTTGCGGAAGGAAGTGCTAAGAATGAGGAAGACATGATGTTCCGCCACCAAATCAGAAAATATGCCAGAGATACCATGATACTTGCCTGGCAGGGAAGGCATGGATTTGTAGAAGAATTATATGTGCGTGCAGAAAGCATAGACTATCCCTCAGCTAAAGCCCTGCCATAACCCCAGTTTTTGTGTTAATTGCTTACGTGAGAAAAAGGAGAAAAAGACCTGAACTAACTGAGCTGATTGAAGGAATCAATGAGGGCAACAGAGTGCTGCTTAGTCAGGCCATCACTCTGGTGGAAAGTCAGCTAGCAGAAGACCAGGAATTGGCAGCTCAGCTGATGGAGTACTGCACCCCCAAATCAGGTAATTCTTACAGGATAGGTATCTCAGGGGTACCAGGTGTAGGGAAGAGTACTTTCATAGACTCCTTTGGGACTCACCTCATCAATCAGGGACATAAAATAGCCGTCCTGGCTATAGATCCATCCAGCACACTCACGAAAGGAAGCATACTGGGAGATAAGACCCGTATGCAGCGTATCTCTCTCCATGCTGATGCATTTATACGCCCCTCCCCTACAGCAGGCTCTTTGGGTGGAGTGGCAAGAAAGACCAGAGAGGCTATCCTCTTATGTGAGGCTGCAGGTTATGAGATTATCCTGGTAGAAACCGTAGGCGTAGGCCAGTCAGAAATTACCGTATCCTCCATGGTAGACTTCTTCCTGCTGCTAATGCTCCCTAATGCAGGGGACGACCTACAAGGAATCAAGAAAGGTATCATGGAAATAGCCGATGGCATTCTCATCAATAAGGCTGATGGCGCCTTTCTCCCCAAGGCAAGGGCGGCTAAGACCTACTACAGTCAGGCACTTAGGTTATTCTCCCAGAAAAGTGAATTCCCGGTAGAGATAAAACTGGTATCTGCTTTAGAAGAAGAAGGACTGGGAGATGTTTGGGACATGCTAAGTCGCTACCGACAGACGGCACAGCAAGAACACCTTTGGGAAACTAAACGACAGGAGCAGGCCCTATTTTGGATGCAGGAAAGTATCACGGCCTACCTGCAGGATCAGTTTCAGAAGAATGAGGTGGTCCGTAAGCATAAGGAAGACCTAAGCCAGGAAGTCAGGCAGCAAAAGCTATCTCCTATACAGGCCGCAAAAAGATTGATAAAAATTTGGGAAGAAGAGAATAGAGGAACAAAAACATAAAGTGTACCCAAAAAGATCGCTGAGGTTCTCTTAGCGACAAACATAAGAGGAACAAATAGTATCTTCGAGAGCCTCAGATACCTTATTAATCAGAGGTTTTTAACAAGTAAAAGAATACATCTTTGCGCCTTAGCGACTTTGCGTGAAAACACTCACGCAAAGACGCCAAGCCGCAAAGTAAAAATCCTCCACCATGACCATAGCAGGACAAATCATAGACATAGTTAGTCAGCGCATATTCCCGGGAGAAATCACCATAGAAGAGGGAACGATCAGCAGCATTAAGGAAGTGGAAGAAGCGCCGGCACACTTCATCCTTCCGGGCTTCATAGATGCGCATGTACATGTAGAGAGCTCCATGCTGACCCCTGCAGCCTTCGGGAAAATGGCCGTCTGTCATGGTACCGTAGCCACAGTTTCTGATCCACATGAGATTGCCAATGTACTGGGAGTTGAAGGGGTGGAATTCATGATCCAAAATGGTAAGCAGATTCCTTTCAAGTTTTACTTTGGGGCGCCCTCTTGTGTACCTGCGACCTCCTTTGAGACGGCAGGTGCTAGCTTAGGTCCCAAGCAAGTGGGAGACCTACTAGAGAGGAGGGAGATCTATTATCTGGCAGAGATGATGAACTATCCGGGTGTACTTCATCATGACAAGGAGGTAATGGAGAAGATACGTTTAGCCCAGGAAGCCGGTAAACCTGTAGATGGACATGCGCCTGGCTTAAGAGGAGAAGCAGCAGGTGTATACGCGCACGCTGGGATCTCCACAGACCATGAAGCCTTCACCTATGAGGAAGCTGAAGAGAAGCTGGAAATAGGCATGAAGATTTTGATCAGAGAAGGAAGTGCCGCCAAAAACTTTGAAGCCCTTATAGACCTACTTCCTCTTTACCCAGACAAGATCATGTTCTGTTCGGACGATAAGCACCCGGATGATCTGGAAGAAGGACATATCAATCAGCTCGTAGCACGTGCCCTGGCTAAAAAGATGGACCTCTTTCAGGTGCTGGGAGCCGCTTCCCTCACGCCTAAGGTGCATTACGGACTGGAAACAGGCTTACTTCAGGAGGGTGATCCTGCAGACTTCATCATCGTAGAAGACCTGGATAGCATGAAGGTGAGCCAGACCTGGATAGATGGAGAATGTGTGGCCCATGATGGTATCAGCAGAATCCCCTCTGTAGAAACAGATATCATCAACCAGTTCAAAGCAGATACCTTTTCTCCGGAGGCCTTCTCCATAAAGGATGAAGGGAAGCGAATACGAGTCATTGAAGCCATAGAAGGAGAACTGATCACCCAATCTGCTTTCTATGAACCTAAGGTGGAAGATGGACTCATTGTGTCAGATACGGAGAATGACATCCTGAAGATTACGGTGGTCAACCGGTATGAGCAGGCAGATCCTGCCGTAGCTTTCATTAAGAATATTGGCCTGAAAAGGGGCGCCATAGCCTCCTCAGTAGCTCACGACTCCCATAACATCATAGCAGTAGGAGCAAATGACGAGGCGCTTACAGAAGCTGTGAATGCCGTCATAGGACATCAGGGTGGAATAGCTGTTTATGATGGAGAACATACAGAAGTCCTTCCCCTTCCTATCGCAGGGCTAATGTCGCCAGACTCGGCTGAAATGGTCAGCCAGCTCTACCAGCGCCTCAACAAAGTAGTTCATGACATAGGTTCGCCTTTACACGCGCCTTTCATGACCCTTAGCTTTATGGCCTTGCTGGTCATTCCTTCCCTTAAGCTCAGTGATAAAGGCCTGTTTGACGGAGACAAGTTTGAATTTGTGAGTCTGTTTGAGGAGTAACGAATATGGTTGAGCTACATTGGAGAGTATTCCTACAAACAAAAAATCCCAAGACTGCTGGAAAACTCACAAAAAACATATTTGAGCTTCTAGGTAGTTGTGAACTGACTTCATCTCAACTTTATTGGAAAGACAGTTCATTGTTTGAAATAACTTTTAAACAGAGTCTAAAGGAAAAAGAGCCATCCAAACTAATGATTGAAATATTTGAAACTGCTTCTTTGATATCTAATTCCTGGCTCATAGATCTGCCTTCCTCCTTCAAATCTGAAGAGTTTGACCTATCTGGCATAGTAAGTGAGGGAATAAAAATTACCGGCCTTACTTGGGTGAGTTTTATGTTAAATGAATTAGATGTTTAATTTCTTCATCCATTCCTAGTTGCCAGGATTATTGATTCCACAAGCTTTTCAAAATGGAGGATTTTGATTGGGATTACATGGAAAATTTTATCGCATCGGTTTTAAATGAACTGAAAGATACCCTTTCAAAGAAATCAGTGGAATCTGCAGAGCACCTTCTCGAACATCGAGAATATGAAATGTCTTTTGAAGGGCTGTGTCTTGATATCATGAACTTGCCAAAAAAACCTAGTTTAGATTGGATTGAAATGAAAACAGCCGCTAAGACGCTAAGTTTAGATAAGGAATCGGTGTATGACGATGATTTCTGGAATAAATTTGAATCCTATTTAGATCAGGAGGAGTAAATCCCTAGAGCACTTATTATCTTTTCACAAGAAGCACTAACACTTCTTAGCGCCTTAGCGTCTTTGTGTGAATATTCCCACATAAAGCCGGTAAGTGTTTCTCACTTCACCATACTACTTACCCCTAGTTCCCTAGCCATAAGTCTGAAGACCTGATCTGCCTCTATGGGCTCTTCTCCTGCCCCACTGTCTTTGCAGATAAATACAGGATAATCCTCCAAAGACTCCGGTCTTCTTCCATGAGAACCTTTGATGAGCGTAGCATCCACAGGGATGACATCCATGAGGGTACGGAAGCCCAGCTTCTTTTTGATCAGTTTCCAGATGATGAGGGGCATAGGAAAAGGAATCTTGGGATTCAGGTGCATCTCCACTGGATCATAGCCTGGCTTTTTATGGATGTCCACCATGCGTGCAAAGTCTGGTGCCTTCTTATCGTCCAACCAGTAGTAGTAGGTGAACCAGGAATCTTTATCGGCTACCACTACAAAATCTCCTGCTCTTTCGTGATCCAGCTTTTCACGCTTTTGTTCGGACTTATCCCAGACATGCTCTACGCCTTGGGTATTCTCCAGTAAGGCCCTCACCTCTTCCATTTTGCTGGCATCATTCACGTATACATGTGCCAGTTGATGGTCGGCCACGGCAAAGGCCTGACTCATACCGGCATCCATCAGCTCCAGCCCTCTCTCTACACGTATGTTCAGCATACCGGCCTTTCTTAATACTCGATTCAGATGAACAGGCTGAGAAACATCCGTGATTCCATATTCTGAGAGGACGATGACATGCGCCCCTTTTCCTTCATAGTAAGTGATGAGCTGCTCACATACCCCATCTATTTCTTTTAGGTCTTTGAAAACTGAAGGGTGCTGTGTCCCATGACGCTGAAAGTTATAATCCAGGTGTGGCAGATATATGAGGGTAAGCGTAGGATCATATTTCTCATCTGTTTTAATGGAGGCATCTGCTATCCACTGAGAAGACTTGATGGTGGTATTGGGTCCCCAAAAGTTGAAGAGGGGGAAGGTCCCTAGCTCTTCCTGTAGTTCATCTCTTAGGTCTCCCGGTACTGAGTAGCAGTCGGGAATCTTTCTGCCATCTGCCAGATAGTTAGGTCTGGGCGTTACACAATAGTCTACAGTAGAGTACATATTGTACCACCAGAACATATTGGAACAGGTGAAGGAAGGATCTATAGATTTGGCCAGTTCCCAGATCTTGGGGGCTTGTACCAGCTTATTAGACTGACGCCAAAACTTCACCTCGCACTCTTCCTGGAAGTACCAGCCATTTCCTACTATCCCATGCTCATCCGGATAGACACCCGTAAGGTAGGTGGACTGGGCAGAACAGGTGACAGCCGGAATCACGGGATTCACGGGACTCACCTCCTTATCTGCCGACCACTTCTGTAAAAAGGGGGTATGTTCTCCTATGAGGCCTCTTGTAAGCCCTACTAAATTAATGACTACTGTTTTCCTGAATACGCTCATGGCTATTAAGATGAGAAGAGACCCATTGGAGTTCTCTGATAATAGATTTTTCTATGGACGTCTGCATATCAGCAGGAAGCACATCCCAGGTATAGGTTTCCACCTCCCAGTGCGTTTCCAATGCTTCTTGCTGAAACCAACTAAAGACCGCTAAGATATCCTTTTGTGTACTTCTCAGCAATCCGTATGTCTCTACGAATAGGGGAACATGGAAATGGGTTCTCCATTCTTCCCACTGCTCTGACTGTATGGCTTCCAGGGCAGGAGGCAGATCTGCAAACTGTCTAAACTCTTCACCTTGAGTTTTGGCTATCACCTGATGTAGGTAGGTGGACTCATTAAAGGGAGAAAGGGCTTCTTCAACCTGCGCGTACTCCTCTTTATTCTCTGGGAAACTTACGGCCAGGGCCGCACTGATTTGTACTTTCCCTATGGCTATTCCTTTCTCCTTAAAGGTGTTGAGAGAGGTATGATGATCTTCAAATTCCACCGCGAAGTGACATACATCATAACAAAGCTGAATATGCTTTCTAATTAGCTTTTCTGCCTCTTCCTGAGAAATACCTAATGTTTCTGTGAGAATAGGAGAAGCTACAGGAATAAGGTCATTCTCATAGAAAGAAACCATTTCTTCTGTATTCTCCAGAATTCCATCTGGCTCTGGTTCTATGTCCAGGTGCATGAAAGCCCCTTTCTCTGTTTCCAGGTGATGAAGATGGAGAATGACTTTGGCCAGGCTCTCACTGCCTTTTTTACGGGCTGCTGCTTTGGCTTCTTCACCTTCATGCCAGGGTTTATAGGAAACCGGAGAGGTAGAGATTCCTCCCTCCATGCCCTTAGGGAGTAATTCAGCGAGTATGGTGAATAGATTGTTGGTATAGCTTACCCGCTCGTCTGTTAGCCAGTCGGGAGCGTGCACATTGCCTTTTACTACAGTGTTGTGAAAGCCTCCGTAGGGAAATCCATTCATGGTGAACACATAGCACTCATGTATGGCCAGCCAGTCCTTGAAGTGGTCCAGGTGATCTTCTTCCAGAATTTCTTTAGCTGCTCTTCCAGAAAGTCTTAGCCCTATCCCAAAAGGCGAAAGGGGAGAAACTTCCTCCTTTACAGCCAGAGCGTATTTCTGAAGAGAAAGAAAAACTTCTTCCCAGCTTTCTCCGGGGTGAATGTTTGTACAGTAAGTAAGGTGAGAAGGGGCTGAATAATCAATTAACATAGGGTTCTACACTAATGAGCTGCTGCTCTAAATGCTTTTCTTTCAAGTGCTTCGTCGCCTGCAGCGGGCCCTACTTTTTTCCTTAGCAAAAAAAGTAGGAAAAAATGCATTGTTTCTCCAATGCTACGCTTCTCTCTTCCCACAACCCGTGGAGAAACGGTCTGCCCTCGGAGAGTGCTGAGAGATTTTGCTATTCTCCACACGACCTGAATACTTTTCTCAAGCATATCCTCTATTGAGGAATGGGTGCAGTATTAAGTTGCTGCTGGTATTCTTTCAACATGAAAATGGCCTGTAATATTTTTTCTCCGTCCATTTCGTGGACTTCTTTTCCTTTCCCTATTTCTTCCAGCAGCATAATGGTCAGTTGTCCGCCTAAATGCTCTCTGAATTCCTCCAGTCCTCTCAGCAATACAGCCACGCCATCCTCTTCCATAAGAAGCTCTTGCTGGAACAGATTAAAGCCAAGGGTAGTGAAAAGCTGCAGGACAGTATCCTTATCCTCTTCCGAGATCATTCCTTCTAGAAAAGAATAGCAGACATCCAGACATATCCCTATGGCCACTGCCTCTCCATGTCTGATAGAGAAATTGGTGAGCTGTTCCAGCTTGTGGGCGGCCCAATGGCCAAAGTCCAGAGGCCTTGAAGAGCCCATCTCAAAAGGGTCTCCTCCGGAAATATGGTCCATGTGCATTTCTGCACATCTGTGTATGAGCTCCTTCATGGGGAGCATTTCTCTCTTGGCTAAGGCTGAGGCATCATCTAGCAGCTTTTGGTAGAAAACCTTATCCTTAATCAAAGCTACCTTGATAGCCTCAGAGATACCTGAACGCCAATCTCTGTCATCCAGAGTCGTTAGAAAAGTGAAGTCATTGATGACTGCATGTGGGGGGGCGAAGTTTCCTACAAAGTTTTTCTTCCCGAAGTAGTTGATTCCGTTCTTCACTCCTACCCCAGAGTCATTCTGGGAAAGTACGGTAGTAGGGATTCGGACATGTCTGACCCCTCTGTGTGCAATGGAAGCCGCATAGCCCACAGCATCCAATACAGCTCCTCCTCCTATGCCCAGAATATAGGCATGCCTGTCGATCTTCAGTGTATTGACATCTTCCAGGATTTTCTCTATCCACTCGTATTCATTCTTGACTCTTTCCCCTCCAGGCACTATTAGGGGACTGGAAAGCAGTTCCAATTCAGCAGATTGTTGGAAATAGGTTTCTATGCCACGAATCAAAGAAGGGTGTGCTTCTGCCACTCCCAGATCCAGGGCAACGTATACTTTGACAGATCTCCTGTTTCCATGCTCAGTAAGCATATCCGAGAGAAGAGAATTATTCTCCCCAAACAGGTCTTCTGTAAAGTGTACGGTATAGCTAAAAGGTACTGTAAATTGCTGTTTAATAGCCTTCATACAAACTCCATTAAGTCACGGCAAACATCCTACTCAAGGCAAAAGAAATAGGTAATAACACTAATACAACCAATCCCGGGATCCATCCCCCAAAACCTGCGGCAATACTGGCATCCATCACAATTAAGGCAATAATCCCCGCCTTAACTGCCTTCATGATATCTCCCGGAGAAAGACTCTGTCTGGCTCTCCATAAAGGAGGAAATACAAT
>JBCBKZ010000750.1:0-3091 GCA_038520955.1 Bacteroidota bacterium
CCTCTGAATAGGGGAGAGTCAGTCATATAAATGATCTGTCCGCTTCCGCTTCTTTCTACGCCTACTGCCATGCTATGCTCCAATTTCTTCTTCAGCTTATAACCGGTAAATCCTGCCGTATGCGCCCCAGGCTTAAAAGCTCCTACATTCCATCCACCTGACCTGAAGTAAGGATATACAGTGCTATTGCGTTTTACCAAATGTATGTGATCTCCCAGTCCAAAAGCTAGCGGATGTGTCTCATCCAGATCCACTCTGTAAATACTTCCCGCTACATAGTTAGAGAGATTGCTTCTTTCTTGCTCATTGTAAGTCTTGAGAAATACAGCTGGATCTATCTCTTCATCTCCATTACCTCCACCTCCTTCTTCGGCAGCAGCTTCTATGGATCTGGCTAGTGCTGTACCTGCGCCATCTTCTCCTCCGCTGCTAAAGCTGCCAATAGCTCTTTCCAGTACTACCAGTGTGCCTCCTGCTTGAGAGTAAGCCGTAAGTGTGGAAACGTGCTCTCTGTAGTTTCCGCTGGGGAGAACAATGACATCAAACTGGCTTAGGTCCAATGCGCCATAGCTTAAGTACTTTAACTGAAGCAGCGTTACGGGATAATTTAATTCCTGCTCAAAGTGATGCCACAATTCGCCAAGCGCTAGTGGGCTGGTTCCATCTCCGCCTACTATGGCTACCTTGGGGGCTTTTAAAGGCCTTACAGAACTGGAGCCAAAGTCTCTCCCTTCATCAGCATATCCAGTGCTTACAGCAGTCAGTTCACGTCCGTGTTCCTTAGCTAAGGCCGATAGATCAGCTTGAAAAGTGGAGGAAGGATTATCCGTTCTCAGGAAAACTATGCTTCCTCTGCCAAAACGATCATCTCCTATTCTAAAGTCATTCGTGCTCTGTCTGGCGCGCATTCCTTTCTGGAAAGCTGCTGCCAGGAACTTCACATCTGCGAGATCTCCCCACTCCATAACCATGGCATAGGGATTACCAGTAGGGCTAGCAGAAGAAACTTCCTCAGTAGAAAATGCTTTAGAAGTAACTATGGGCTTGCTATCAGTAGCGTAAGCCTCCAGTCCATATACATAGGGGAGTGCCCATGCAGTCATGTCATAAGTAACTGAGTCCTCCAGGTAGGTAGTAGGCTCAAATAGGGCTTGGACCATTTTTCCCATGCTCTGTTCTACGCTTACCATCAAATCTCCTTCAGCTATGTTGACACTTCTCTTTTCTCTTCTCTGGAAGTCAAAACCGGAAGTACGGGTGTTTCCAGATGCAGCCGTATAGCTAATGTTCTGCTTATCCAATAAGTCAGCAAGTGCAGCCAACTTATCCGAATTGTTAGAAGCAGAGACCACAAAGGTATGATAGGGGCTATTCAGGCTTTTCTCCGACGGAGAAAAGAAGGTATTAAATTCTCTTATGAGTCTTTCTCTGTTCTCATAAGAAGTTTCTACCGTGGAAAGGCCGGCAGTTACGTGATGGGCTATTCTATCTTTTAGGGTTAAGGTATCCCCTATATCAGTGGTAACAGAAATGCCTGCTGAGGCAGATCCTCCTTGCTCATAAGTAAATCCTATGGCACCATTAAAAGTAGGCCATGTATCCCCGTAACTTGGGTACAGTAGGTCAAATACTTCCTTGGAAAAATAAAGCCAGCCTTCTTCGTCAAAGTATTTTGCGTGATTTCTACCTATGAGTTCCTGAAATTCTCTTTGCCAAGGGGTGATGATGGCGTGATAAGGCTTGGCTGCCGGCGCAAAAAAGTAGGGAGAGTTTTTTCCCATTTCGTGAAAATCGGCATGTACTTGTGGCATCCACTGCTGATACATGGGCATTCTCAGCTGAGATTCCAGCTGTGTTTGCCATGCCCAGTCTCGGTTCAGGTCAAATAAGTAGTGATTTAATCTTCCACCAGGCCATGGTTCTATGTGCTCCATAGCTGCAGGGTTAGGATTGACCATAGAATGCTGGTATCTATTGTACCAGTTAGTATAGCGGTCTCTACCATCAGGATTGAGGCAGGGATCCATGATAATGATCATGTCCTTAAGCCATGAGGAGGCACCTTCAGCCTTTTGGGAAGCTAGTAGGTACAAAGTTTCCATGGCAGCTTCCGAGCACACAGCTTCATTCCCATGGACACTGTAGCTAAGCCATATGACAGGTACCTGATCCATAGCAGGTTCTCCTGACTCCAACTTGGCGTGCTGCAGGTTACTCTTTCTGATGGCATCCAGCTGACGCATGTTTTCGGGAGCAGTAATGACGGCGAGCTTCAGGGGTCGCCTCTCATGAGTTTGACCGTATTCCATGGTGGTAACACTTTCGGAACTGGCGGCTACCGCATCTATATAGGCTAAAATTTTGTGGTGGTAGGTGAATTTTTCTCCTAGCTCGTAGCCTAAAAATTCGGCTGGACTGGGAACACTCTGACTAAAAACAGGGATGCTGTGTAGAAACAAACAGAGTCCCAACAATTGGCAGAATAGATTTCTTCTCATATTTCTTTGGGCTGTAGATAACAGGATTTGGTTGATATAAGTCGAAGATAAGGAAAAGGAAAGTGAGAAAACGAGTCTTCCAATAGGTAAATTCCAACCTTAAAGGGATTAATTGTAATTATTTTGATATTTAATTCACTTTATAGTGAATAAATAAGAAACTTTGTCTATATTGCCAACGTTAAAGGGATAAAAGCCGGTTTATGACCCAGCAAGAAGCGCTTAGAAAGTTTTTAACAAGCTTTCAGGAAAAGGTGGAAAGGAGGGGGATAGTGTACTACCAGCGGAAGAAGAACCTTCAGGCCTTGCTCGATCTGGAGATAGATCCTGCTTTCAGGGAAAGGGTGTTGTTGAAAGAGTTGAGATGGGAAGATTATTATAAAGGCCCTAAACCTGATGCACTCATAAAAGGAAACGAGTATTGGGAGTTTGGAAAGGAAGTGAAATCCATAGAAGTCTATATCAAGATTTCTTTGGGAAGAAAGAATGGACCTGCCCTGTGCATGTCCTTTCATAGAGCAGAGAGAAAGATCATTTATCCATTTCGGTAGACTAAGAATTAACAAAAAGAAAGGAGTTATCATGAAAAGTCC
>JBCBKZ010000751.1:0-3084 GCA_038520955.1 Bacteroidota bacterium
ATTTGAACCCAATGATGAACCCTTATGGGCACAAATACGCTTGAATGCTGGAGCTTTTATGCAAAATCTTTTCCGTCAGGGAGCTTTTCAAGGTTCTACGCCCAAACAAGCATATTTGGTTAAATGTGATAGTGAAACTACCACCCAGAACGATATTAATCTGGGTATTGTAAATATCTTAGTGGGATTTGCACCCTTAAAACCTGCAGAATTTGTCATTATTAAACTCCAGTTGTTGGCTGGCGAGACTAACTCTTAATACTCCAAAATATTATGGCACAATTTACTGTAAATACGCAGCGATTTGACCCTTACAAAAATTTTAAGTTTCGAGTAAAATGGGATGGGAGATACGTAGCTGGCATAAGCAAGGTAGGGGGATTAAAAAAGACCACCGAAGTAGTAACCCACAGAGAAGGTGGAGATCCGAGCACGAGTAGAAAATCTCCGGGAAGGACCGAGTTTGAGGCAATTATGCTTGAAAGAGGTGTTACCCATGATCTAGAGTTTGAGAACTGGGCGAACAAAGTATGGAATTTCGGTGCAGGATTAGGCTCAGAAGTCTCACTGGTGGACTTTCGAAAAGATATAACGCTCGAATTATATAACGAAGCTGGACAGCTGGTAATAGCTTATAATATCTTTCGGTGTTGGGTTTCAGAGTTTAATGCGATGCCTGAGCTAGATGCCAATGCTAATGCTGTAGCTATCCAGTCAATCAAACTTGAAAACGAGGGTTGGGTAAGAGATGAGGCTGTTACAGAACCTTCTGAGCCTTCCTTCAATTAACTTCTGATACGGATACTTGAATAATATACAACTGCCGAGTAACCAGGAATTATTGGCTTTTTGGGAAAGTCATTGGGACAGAACCCTTCTTGAGCGGATGCTGGGTTTACTAGTACTTGCCTACCCATTTTCCGACAAAGCTTCAGCGTCCAGGATCAGTATTGGCGAAAGAAACAATCTTCTTTTCCTTCTTAGGGGAAAAATGTTTGGTCATGTTTTACCCAGCACAGCTAACTGTATACATTGCCAAACGAAGGTAGAATGGGAGAATCAATTAGGTGATTTCCCGCTTACAAATCCGCTAAGTTCACTTGAACCTGAGATGTATGAGCTAGTACTAAAGGATTTTCGGATAAAATTCCGATTACCGAATAGCTACGATATCCATATGCAGTCGACTCAATCCCATCCTTCTCCTAAAGCTCTTTTATTTGCATGTGTTAATGAATTAAACTACAAGGAGAAAGCAGTAGGTCAGGAGGACATACCTCAAAATGTATGGGACGCTTTAAGTAAAAAGATGTCAGTTCTGGACCCTTTAGCTACAATCTCCCTGAAATTGACTTGTCCCGCTTGCCTGAAGTCATGGACTTCCTATTTTGACATAATGAGTTATTTATGGGCAGAATTAGATCAGTGGGCAAAAGATACCCTTCAAGATGTTTACCTATTGGCAAGAGGATTTGGGTGGAATGAAGAGGAAATCCTGAAGCTTAGCCCTGGAAAAAGACAAATCTACATTCAAATGCTTGGAGGATGAATTTCCTAACAGATCTACTGAATCAAGGTCATCATAAACAATCCATCATTAAACCTAGGCTTAGAAGTAAGTTTGAGCCCAGAAAAAGCAGTAGCAAAGAGGTATGGTGGGATCCTGTCAATAAGCCAGTTCAACCAGGAAAGGACTTGCTGGCCGGACCCAATAATGGAGCGGAAGATTTTGACGCTAAGAGGAAGACACCAATGGCTCGAAAGATGGAAGACAATGGGGAGAATAATCCGCTACATACGCCCAAGCCCATAGCGGATAGCAGTTCGCTTCCTCCCGTCAGCCAGAGAGGATTCAGTAAAATTGAAAGGGATTTAGATGAGAACGAAGTGGAAAGTAAAAATCCCTTTATGAAAGAAGCGTCTATTCCTCCGGTTGAGTTAGGGCGAAACAAAATCTTTTCGCATGAAGAGGAAACCAATACTTCCAATCCTCTTTCTGGAGAAAAATTTTCGTTTCAGGAAGGAGAACCTCTCTTTCAAAAGAATGATCCCAACATCCCTAAGTCAATAGAAAACAGTTTTCAAAGAGAGCACTTTGAAGAACAACTAGAAAAAGGTTCGTTGGACAGTCAATCAGCTAAGAGTTGGCAGGTAAATGAAGAAGCATTTCCTCATAAACGAGAGGACGAGATGTTCTCATTGACAGCTAAGGAAGTGTCTTCGCCTAGCTTTTCAGAAAATCCCCAACCTACCCAAGTCCCAGAATCAACCCAAATGCTCGATTGGATGCAGGAGTTCAAGCAAAGGGCTGATGCGATACTCTCCCATCCTCCCCAACAGAATATCAAAGTTACTATTGGCCGAGTAGAAGTAAGAGCCAAAATGAACTCCTCCCCTCCTACAACAAAGAAGTCAGTCTCTTCTCTGCCGAAACTAAGCCTGGAAGGCTATTTGAAAAAGCAACACCATTCTTAACATGAGTTCTGCCTTGGCTATAGCCTCAGTTAATTATTTATTGAAGTCCCTTTTAGAGGAAGGGCTAACCAATGAAGGGATGACCACTATATTGGGCAATATGGTAACCGTATCTTCTTTGCCAATGGATAAGATTCTCCCCAATCAAAGCGGTACGGAGGTCTCTCAACTAAACCTATTCCTATACAGAACTACTCCTAATCAAGGTTGGAGGAATGTGGGCTTGCCAAGCAGAAATTCTCGTGGGCAAAAAAAGCAAAATAACCCTTTGGCACTTGATCTACATTATATTCTAACCGCTCATGGGGAAACCGAATTTCATAGAGAAAGTATCCTGGGAGTTGGGATGCATACCCTCCATGAAACACCAGCCTTTTCTAGAGAGTATATTGAAAGCACTTTAGGAGCTATAATAGCGGATGACGACCCCTTAAACAGGGCTATTGCTAATTCAGGCTTGGCAGAACAAGTTGAGATACTGAAAATTACGCCGGAAATATTGTCAACTGAGGAAATCTCAAGATTGTGGACAGCTTTTAGCGCAAAGTATAGGCCACATGCAGCTTATGTAGTAACTGTGGTTCTGATTGAACGTCAGGACGATATCCC
>JBCBKZ010000752.1:0-3083 GCA_038520955.1 Bacteroidota bacterium
TGGCAAGTGCCTGGTAGCTTCCCCCTCTTACATGAACAACCTCTTGTATGTCGATATGGAACTCTTCATTAGCTAACTCTGGATCTATTTCTAATACTACATCCACTTCCTGGCTATGGGTAGGGGTAATTTCTGGCTTGAATGTAGTAAGAATAGCTAGTTCCTCCCTCAATAACTCCAGCAGTGGATAGGCCTCCTCATTGGGAGAGAAAAGCTTACTGGCGGTAGACATCACTACTTCCTTTTGCTGAAGCTGTATCTCCTTAGAGTGGGGGAGGAGGGAGATTTCATTTTCTGCTTCTCTTAATTCTGAGGTATTATCACAGGAAAGCATAATGAAGAAAGTGAGGAAGAGAATGCTAAGGTGTTTCATGTACGAATTGTTCAAATAGTGATGTATCGATTTAGGTTAATTGCCTGCGACAGGTGTCCCAAATAATCCTACCGCAAGCTCAGCCCATACCAGTAGAAATAGAATCAGGATGCCTAGGATGATAAAGACTCTAAATCTGGATTTCTTAATCTGTCTTAGAGCAAAATCAAGCAAGATCCCAACTCCCAATAGAAGAGCGCCAGCTTCTATAAAATCTCCTAGGGTCCAGTTTACCTCTTCCGAAAACTGCATGGCTATTAAGGGAATCAGTAGAATGGCAGCGGTAATCATGGCAATCATGACAAGCCTTTTCGGTAAGCTTTTCATAAGCTCAGTATAAGATGTTCTCAGGGACTTCATTTAATGTAAGAGAATTGTTTACCTTGTTTCTCCTAACTACTCGTCAACTATGAAAAAATACCTTGGGATCATTCTGGCCCTTATCGGCATATTTATCATGGGCCTCCAAATAGGGCTAACGGCTAAGCACGAATCAAATGAGTATTTCTATCTCCTACCTGTGGGAATAGCCATTGTCATCATCGGCATTTTCGTCAACTTCCGCATGAATAAGAAGCAGGAAAGTTAACTTCTCAGGTGTAAGCGTAAGTCCATGCTATCAGCACAAACTGTAGAGGAAGCCGCAGCCATAATCCCCAAATAGGGACCTTCATACCCGCACCTTTAGACTGCAAGTGATAGACATTGGCAGGAAACACAGCTATTAACAAAGCGATAAGCCCCCAAGCAGCAGCTGACTGGATTTGCTGATTAGGGATGACCAACCCAATTGCCCCTAAAATTTCTGCTACCCCCACGATGATGTTGATGGGGTGTTCCCACTTTTTGAGGTAAGGGGGAGTGATTCTATAAAAGAATTTTGGATGTCGGAAATGCGTGATCCCGGCATACAGGAAGAAAGCTGCCAATAAGAATTTAAGGTAGAACAAGATATCCATAGTGTGTGCCTATAGGTTAGGATGAAAAAGGATCAAAGGCCAATCATAGTTAACTTTGTCTGCGACCATTGCATCCAGTCAATATATGACCCTTTCTCCCTGTAGACAAATATTCTCCCTCTCTTAGGTCCACATCCCCAATTGCTACTGTCATTTTCACAATCATTCTTTAAGGCATAGGGATCTCCCAACCGGACCCCTCAGAAATCAAAAATAGGATGAGTGGGAATACCGCTTCTTTTAGGAAATTTCTCACAAGAAAATGCCTATCTATGAGAAATTATCTGATTAGCGGGACATTAAAAACGGGAGTATTCCTATGTATTCTGGTTGGGATCATGTGTATGCGGCAGGCACATGCGCAGAATGACAGAGAAGCTGCTGACCTGAGTGTTTTTGTAGTAGATCAGGATGGTGCCCCCATCACAGCAGGGAATGCCTACTTATTAGATTTTGCTGACTCCACTTTTGTGGAGGGAACCTCTTTCCTACATGGGACATGCCTGTTAAAAACTACCGCATTGGGATCATTCTTACTCAAAATTCAATCTCTAGGATTTCAGCCAGGGTATGTACCAGTAAAGCTCACTGCTGCTGATACCTTCAAGGATTTAGGGGAATTTTCCTTAAAAAGCATGGAGCTGGATGAGGTAGTGATTCAGGCACAAGAAAATGTATTCGAAGACAGTGGAGATGGATTCATATTCAAGGTAGCCAAATCCGCTTATCGGAATATGGGAACTGCCTTAGACCTCCTCAGAAGTACCCCTAAAGTATTGACCAATAGCACGGGACAGGTACAGGTTATGGGCAAAGGAGCCACCAATATCTACCTGGATGGGCAACTTATCACCTCTCCCCAACTGCTTAGTAACCTCTCTTCCACAGATGTCATCAGGATTGAAGTTATTGAGAATCCAGGTGCTCAGTATGATGCTTCTGCTAATGCAGTCATTAACATCATCACCAATAAAAAACGCCTTCAGGGCTATGAAATAGACCTGGTGCAGGAGGTGGGGCAGGGAAAGTTTTTCAGGTCCTACTACCAGGCTAAAGGTTACGCGAGACATGACAAACTAAGTCTCCAACTAGGGTATGGATTGCGTCCCTGGTCATGGGGGGGAAGGAATAATCAGTTTCGGAATCATAGCTTCCAGGGCGACTCCTACCATATAGGCAGCAGGTTTACCCATAAGAATGAAAGAGTAGATCATGATATCCAGCTAAAAGGAAGTATAGCCCTTTCTCCCAAATCAGATATAAGCTTTCAGTACCTCGGCATTGCAATAAATGGAGATAGAAGCGGGACCAACATAAGAGAAGCATTCGTCAATGAAATGCCTTTCTTATCTATTGATTCACACCTCCTGGGTCCATATAGGCAGTGGACACATACCTATAATATGAGCTACTCACAGGAACTGGATACGCTAGGTTCTTTCCTTAATGTCAGTGCTCAGAGAACAGATTTTAGCTTTGATCGGCAGGAGAGAATTCTCCAGGATGTGATCAATGAAAATGTCCCTTCTTTGATTGACAGAAGTAGTATAAATGAAAATGAAATTCAGATTCATACAGCCCAATTGGATTATGGAAAAGTATTTCTCAACGGGTGGAAGTGGGAGAACGGACTGAAATATGTAGACATTAGGAATAGTAGTGAAGTAGCGCTCTTTGATAAGAATGGAAGTACTGAGGTAGCCCTGCCAGACTTTAGCAATACCTATTCATATGATGAGCGAATCATGGCC
>JBCBKZ010000753.1:0-3073 GCA_038520955.1 Bacteroidota bacterium
ACTCTAGGGATTCTCTCATACAAAATACATGAGCAGACTGCCTTAACAGTCTGCTCTATTTATGAATCAGCTTTCCTATGCTGTTCTTATTTTAAAGCTACATTTAAGCCCCACCTGAAATTAACTTCTCGGGCTGACCTGGGAGAAAGCAAGGCTGTAAAATTATCTGTCACCATAAATAGTACTACAGGACCTCCTCTAAGCATAATGTTAGCACCCAAATTCTCAAAGCTCCGCTTTCTCATGGAATAGGTTAAGCCAGCAGTAAATATTTTCCCTACATCCTTACTGGCACTTAACATCATACCTGGAAACTGTTCCCCTCTATAAAATTCCTGAAAAAAGAGAGCTCCCAGCCTAAAGGAACTGATAGGGGTAAAATGCACACTGGCATATACCTGGGTAGGAACATTGGTCGTGTAGGAATCATTAGATTCTACAAAATCCAATCTTGCTGAAATAGAGTCTAAAGTAGATTCAAAATCTATTTCTCCCCCTGTAAGCGCTTCACCAGCATCTACCCCTGTGAATGTGTAAGTCCCGTTACTGGTAAACTGAGTAACAGTATCCTGCCAGTTAATTGAGTTAAGCAGGTTCACTCCACTGACCGCTACTGAAATCTTTTTGGTGAGCTGTACTACTACTCCAGCATCTATTGCGTATCCTGTATTTTGAGTAAAAGGGCTAGGTTCAAATCCAAAACTTATGTCATCCGGTGCTCCCATATTTATCATGCTACTTCTAATCACATAATCTGTGGTTACAGTCGTAGCATAGTGGGAAGGATCAGTAAGGACGGTAACAGACTGATTCCCACTAGATATATTGGCCAGGCCCATCAGGTATTTCATTCTTAAACCTGCTTGTAAAAAGGAATTAACACTCCAGCCTGCGGAGAAGGCAAACTCATGATAAGCTTGTGCCTGAAAACCGGGCGCTATATCTATCTCGCTTCCCACAAATTGTGTGTTCCCTTCCCAGGCCAGTTCAGCCAGTGCCTTAGGATACTGAAAGTATGCATCTGCGATCGCCTGGTAACCGAAACCGATCTGAAGATCTCTCAACTTTACACTCAGGTTAAGCGCATCTACAGCTGTTCTAAATCGCAGGTGGTTCATATCATCCATGATGCCTATGGCATTACTCACATCCAGTTCAGTCTGGGAGGTTCCGCTTACCGGCAAGATGATATCCCCAAAGGAAAAACCCGTATTCCCTACCCCAGTACCAAAACTGAAAAGGCCTATGTTAATTTTTTCATCCTGTAGAAAGGCAGGATTATATCTTTGAGACTGAATAGCCCCAGGCATAAAATAAAGACCGAGTTCATGTTGGGAGAATCCTGAAAAAAAAGTAAAGGCTAGAGTAAAAGATAAAATAAGTCTCTTCATGAAAATTAAATTCTTGGACGGTAATGGAATGTTAATCAGGATTTTGAACTCCTACCTGTAAACCGATCTTTACATCCAGTTTACTTTCTGAGAGAAATTTGGCAACAGAGGTTCCGTTGTCAGCGGTGGAAAGAGAATACTTCATCACCATGGACTCTGTATCTATCAATCTGCTGAAACGCGCTTCTTCTATTTCAACTGAGGTTTCAGTTTTTTTGCTCGCGATTACTTCCCCATTAGCATCCACATCAGGTGATTCTAAGACTGTAAAGGGAATCTGGCTAAGAGAATCTATCACTTGTCCCTGGGCATCCAGGAAATAGGCTTGCAGAATGATGTCTAGTGGAATTTCATTCTCCCCCACAATCTTAAACCTTGCATATCTCCCCATTTCCAGGTCTTCTAAAGAAAGAGAAAAGGTATCCTGTCGGGTATACTGACTGATACTACCATACAACGGAACATAGACAGAAAGATCTACCTCAAATTGGGAAGTATCGGTGATGAAGCCTCTTTCTTCAGGATCATTATCCGGGTGTGCCTGCGCATTAAATCCGTACTGAATTTGTGCTGGCCTGGATGAAAGAACCGTATGTATATTTGAGTTTTCTTCGTCAATAAGAATCTCTGTGGCTTTTAACTCTCCCACTTCATTGATGGTAGGATAGTTAAACCTGATTCCATTAGCCAGTACATCACTTTCTATGCTAATGGTACTTCCATCCTGCGTAATCATGCTAAACTCATCTACATTAAGCTGGATAGGAATACCGAAGGAGTTTGCGGTGGTTAAGTTGAGCTCTGCCTCAGCCAAGAGATATTCTATGTCTACCTCCTCACCTAACCCATCTAAAGCTATGGTATCCGCATCTAGCTGGAAATCATATTGCCCAAAATAGCCTTGGGCATAAGAGAAGTTCATATCCTCCATTTCTAACAGGAAAGGAAATACTCTGATTCGTTGATCAGTAGGCAAATGTTCCGCTATATACCTAATGCTTACTGAGTCACTCCGAAAGTCAAAGTCCATCCCATTTAAATCCCAGCTTCCTTCCAGCTTACCAGGACCTGAGCCATTGATCTCCCTACTGAAAGTAACTCCATTCTCGCTTAGGTTTTCCAGGATGAGGGTTATCCTGTGTGCTCCAGCCAGAACGAGATCCACCTCGTAAGAAAGGCTACCTTCCTTAAGGGTGAATAGTTCTACTTCCCCAAATGGATTAGGACCTTTCAGGCTAGAATCAATTACAGGGATAACTACATCAGGAACTTCGTATATATCAGCTCCTGTAGTTGAAAAGAATTCTGTTTCGTATGAGAGAAATAGTAATCCCTGATCATCTACCTGAATGGTACCCTGGGTATCCCATTCGTTCAGCAATTCGCTGACTGATACATCTGTGTCAATAAGGGCAAAGGAAAAGTCGGGTTCCCATTCAGGTGTATTGAGGTTTTCTATGTCTTCTGAAACTGAACAGGAATAGATACTGAAGGCCAGGAGGAGTAAAAGCCAACTACTTTTTTTGATTTATGGATGTTTGATCGTTCTCTCACGTAATACAGTAGGCTTAATAAATGAGAATTTCTCAAACGAGTATCCGTATAATTGTGCTGTTGCATAATTCGAGGAATGAAAAAAAGTAGTTGGCTTTTACTCCTCCTGGCCTTCAGTATCTATTCCT
>JBCBKZ010000754.1:0-3073 GCA_038520955.1 Bacteroidota bacterium
TTCCGTTGACTGGATCCCCAGCACGTACATCGGACAGAGACTCAACATCCCCCTACTTGGAAGGAGACAGATAGCTTCAAATATAAGTGCTAAACATGATTTTCTGCTTACACAAGAAAGCAGAAAGCAGGCAGTCCTTCAAGCTGCTAATGAAAAAGAGAAGTTAACTACTTCTTTGAAGAGAGCTACAGCAAAAGAAGCCTCCTTACTTTCCATCTACCAACTCAAGAAAGATACCTACGAGAAAAACTACCTCAGTTATCAGCAGGGGATAATGGACCTCAACCAAACCCTAAGCAGCTTTCAGGATATGGTGAATGCCGAATATAGTTGGATAGGCTCCAGCCTGGAAGTAGAAGAAGCTAAGATGAAAATTCATATCAACAATACCATTAGATAAATGATGAAATCTATTCAAAAACTAGTTCTCCTATGTGTGCTGGGGATCATGAGCTTAACCTCCTGTGGAGTAGCTTATGAAGAAACCCAGCCTATAAGAAAACCCATTACCATCACGGTATTTGCTTCCGGAACCCTGGAAGCCAGAAATCAATATGAGCTCACGGCCAGAGCAGATGGCTATTTGGATAAACTATTCTTTGAGGAAGACCAGCAAGTAGCTCAGGGGCAGCTTCTGGCTGTCATAGATAACAGGCAGAATCTATTGAATGCCCAGCGTTCAGAGAGTTTATACCAGATAGCGAAATCAAATTCTGACAAGAATGCTCCCTTACTGGTGCAGGCAAAAAATACGGTAAATCTTTCCTATGAGCAGATGTTACAGGATTCCCTTATTGCCAGTAAGTATCAGGTACTAAGTGAAGCCAGGGCGGTAGCCCAGGTGGAGTATCAGGATAAACACCTTAAGTACAAAAGTTCATTGAAGGAGTATCAAAATGCCCTGCAACAATATGAGTGGCAGAAAAAAACGGCAGAAGAACAGCTGGTTATCAATGAATCCCAAAAAGAGGTTAATCAGACCCTTTCTTCCTATAACCAACTGAGGGCTGTGAATACAGGGAAGGTATTTCGCAAACTGAAGGAAGAGGGAGATTTTGTCCATCAGGGGGAAGCTATTGCCATCATGGGAGATGCAAGCAGATTATTTGCCAGGGTGGAGATAGATGAACAGAGCATAGGTAAGATAGAAGTAGGACAGGATGCGCTGATAGAATTGAATACAGAGAAAGGTCGAACGTATCGTGCGAAGGTGGCTGAAATCCTCCCCACCTTTGATGAGAGCAGTCAATCCTTCACCGCCAAGTTAGCTTTCTCTGAACCTGTAGCGTTTAGCATTCTCAATACTCAATTACAGGCCAATATCATTATTGAAACAGTTGATGATGCCCTCCTTATTCCAAGAAGGTTTTTAGGATATGGGGATGAAGTTATGCTTAAGGGAGAGCAAGAACCAAGTGTGATCGAAACAAAGATAGTGAGTTCCAAGTGGGTGCAGGTTACCTCAGGTTTAGATGAAACCGACGTCATTCTCACCAGAAAATAATTCCTGAATAGACATGAAAGTAAATTATGAGATTGCCATTACGCATATCATTACGCGTAAAAAACTGACCCTAATTGCAGCCCTTGGGGTAACTGTGGGAATAGCCCTCTACATCTTCTCTAATTCCATAGTGTCAGGAGTAGATAGCTATTCCAAGATGAATATGTTCAAGACTATCCCACACCTGGCGATACATGTTGAAGATGAAATCAGTGAACCGCTGGAAGAGGAGGTAGACGGTTCCTTGATACTTATCAGTAATCCCAAGATTACTACCAGGAAGAAGAGCTTGACAGACCCTTACGAATTAATGCATGCGCTGGAAGATTTCTCCTTTGTCCAGAATGTAGCTCCTCAGGTAAATGTCGATTTATTCTATACCGTCGGAAGTTCTCAGATGAAAGGAACCGCCAGCGGTATCAAAGTCCAGGAAGCAGATGCTATGTTCAAGATCACCAGTACAATGAAAGCTGGAGATCTCCAGGATTTATCCTCAGATGCGAACGGAATTGTGATAGGTACAGGAATAGCTAAAAAGCTTAACCTTCAGTTATATGACAATATCACAGTAGTATCTGCCCTTGGCGTAAGCAAGGTGCTTAAGGTGATAGGTATTTTCAGTACTGATAATCGACAGATTGACGAGACTAAGTCCTACTTAAACCTGATCACTGCCCAACAGCTCATCAAAGAGAATGCGAGTTCAGTTACAGATATATATGTCCAACTAACTAATCCAGACTCTTCGGCCTTCTATGCAGAAACAGTATCTCGCATCACCCACTATCAGGTGGATGATTGGCAGATTACCAATGCAGATCAGCTGGCACAGAGTAAAATGACGGGTATGATGACGCCCTTCATTTCATTTTCCATCATGTTGGTAGCAGCTTTTGGGATTTATAACATCATTAATATGACCATCAGCCAGAAACTGAATGACATTGCCATCCTAAAGGCGAGTGGATTCAGAGGGAGAGACATCATACAGATTTTCCTTTCAGAGTCATTTGCCATGGGATTAATAGGAACGGTCCTGGGCGTAACCATAGGAGCTATCATGGTCCAGTTAGCCAAGGGTATTTATGTTGGACCCCCTATAGGTTTTTTCCCCATCAAGTTTGACCCAGGCATTTTCATATCAGGGATTGTGTTTGGGCTAGTAGTGGCAGTCAGTGCGGGATATTTTCCGGCCAGAAGGGCTTCAAAAGTAGATCCTGTAGAAATTTTCAGAAAATAGTAGCTATGATGAATGACTTTATTCTCCAAACCCATGGGCTTGGTAAATACTTCCATGACCCAGTTTCCTTTAAAGTATTAGACGAGATTTATCTGCAGGTGAGAAGAGGAGAATTTATGACCATAATGGGGAAGAGTGGAAGTGGGAAGTCTACCTTGCTGTATTGCCTGAGTACCATGGATACTCATTATGAAGGTGAGCTTTTCATTGAGGATGAGAAGGTTACGGGTAAGAACGTAGATCTGTTAGCTGGGTTAAGAAATAGCAGCATTGGGTTTGTCTTTCAGTTTCATTATCTGCTTCCAGAGTTTTCCTGTCTTAAGAATGTG
>JBCBKZ010000755.1:0-3068 GCA_038520955.1 Bacteroidota bacterium
ATTTAGCCTGATTTACTATCCTGAGTTTATCCCCCTTCTGGAAGTATTTTGTCTGAGTAAGGCTATGTGCCTGGGAGTTAGGGCTGCCTTGGCATATTTTCTCCCAGATCAACTGATTCAGGTGAAGTGGCCTAATGATGTGAGAATTAACCATAAGAAAGTAGCTGGAATCCTGATAGAGAATAACCTGTCTGCCGGAAAACTAAGCGCCTCTATTACGGGAATAGGGCTAAACGTTAATCAGGAAGTGTTTCATGATGAGGTCGCTTCCAGCGCTACTTCCATGATGCTCCAGTCAACAGCTGCATTTGATAGGGAAGAAGTCCTCCATTGTATACTGGAAGAAATAGAACAAAGATACCTGCGCCTAAAAGCCAATGGTAGCAAGGCCATGGACCAGGAATACTACCAACATCTTTACGGCTTCCATGAATGGGTGCCGGTAAAAAAGGATGGGAAAGAAATGTTGGCCAAAATCATAGCCATAGAACCTTCCGGAGATGTGCTAATGGAGATAGAAGGGAAACAGCGTACCTTTGGGCTAAAAGAAATTTCATTCTCTTAGCTATGAATGATCAGGAAACAGCCACCTATGTTCTGGCCATAGATGAAGGGAATACCCTTATAAAAGCGGGCCTTTTCCTAAATAACCAGCTCCTGACCTCCATCGCATTCTCACCGGATGATCCCCAAATGCTGATGGAAGTGCTGGGAGAGGTGCCTGAATCTACTATTGTACCGACTGGTTGGATTAGAACAGGGAGACATAAGGTATGGGAAAAGTGGCTGGAAGAGGGACCTCTTTCTGACCGTATCCAACTAAGGAAAATTCATGCGAGTGATCAGCTTCCGATAGTGAATCATTATAAAACGCCTCATACCCTGGGCACAGACAGGATTGTGGGCATCATTGGAGCCAGAGCCAGTTGTCCAGATAGGGCTGTTTTAGTCATAGATATAGGAACAGCCATTACATACGATGTCATGAACGCTAAAGGGGCCTATTTAGGAGGAGCCATTTCTCCTGGACTCAAGATGAGGTTTTCTTCCTTACATACACATACTGCCTCCCTCCCTTTGATAGATAGTGAAGGGGAAAATCCAGTGATAGGCAACACTACCCATACCAGTATACGTTCAGGTGTTGTACATGGCCTTCTGGCTGAGGTAGAAGCTATGACAAACCGTTTTACAGAGGAATTAGGAGAAAGACCAGTGGTATTTCTTACAGGAGGAGATGGAGTACGGTTTGAAAATCAATTAAAAAGCATCAACTTTGTCGACCCTGAACTGGTCCTAAGGGGAATACATTACATCTTACAACATTCATGAAAAAACTGCTTTGTTCTGCGCTGTTGCTGATAATGGGGGGAGCCACGCTCGTAGCCCAGGAGCTGACCATCAGTCCATATTCCAGATATGGTATAGGAGACATACAGGGAAATATCAATGCCAGAAATGCCGCCATGGGGGGCATTAGTATAGCTACAGATAATTATTTCTCTCTAAACAGACAAAACCCCGCCAGCTACGCAGACCTTGTTTATACCACCTTGGATATTTCCGGTTTTGGGCAGTACAGTTCCCTGAGTTCTGATGTAAGCAGTGAAAATCAGGTAACTGCAGGCTTCCAGAATCTGGGTTTGGGATTCTCTTCTAATAGAAATGTGGTGTTGGTGATGGGCTTTGCACCTTATAGCATAGTAGGATACAATGTGATTAACACTCGTGATAATGTAGCAGTGGGAGATACCACATTTACAGAGCTGGCAAATTACAGAGGGCAAGGAGGCTTGAACCAGATATACGGAGGAGTAGGGGTAAGACTACTGGAGCGTAAATTGAGAGTAGGAGCTAACTTTAGCTATAACTTTGGAAGGACAGAATATAGTAGTGAAGCTACCCTAAATACTAATTCCACAGCCTTCGTTCCTGCAAGGTTTGATGAAGATATCTTTTTGTCTGGTCCTGCAGCTAGCTTGGGCGTTATGTTCATTGATAGCCTAAAGGGGTCTGAGGGACTTTACTTTAGGGTAGGTGCTTCAGTAGACTTCCAATCTACCTTGAACGGAAGTAGGCAGACTTTCCTGGTTAATTCTCTGGATCCTACCAGTACCCTGAATGATACTATTAGAGATCAGGAAGGAGATGTGACACTTCCCCTCAGATTTGGGGTGGGCGCCATGATACATAAGCCAGCGAAGTGGTCCCTAGGTGCAGATTTTGTGTACCAGGACTGGTCTGACTTTACCTACTTTGATGACGATGTGAACCTGGGCGCTGACTGGAGAATTTCTTTTGGGGGAGAATGGATTCCTAATTTTGAGTCCCCTAAGTACTTCAACAGAATGTCCTATCGTCTCGGGGGATATATTAAACAGAGCTACATTGTCTTTGGAGATGAAGCCGTGAATGATGTAGGGGTCACCTTAGGATTTGCCTTACCTTCAGCCTTAAAAGCTACGAACCGCTTTGACAGAGGTAGGGCCTCTTCCAGAATAAATATGACCTTCATCCTGGGGCGGAGAGGAAACCTGAATAGCCAACCCCTGGAGGAGTTTTATGCTCGCTTTCAGCTAGGCATTACCTTAAATGATACCTGGTTTGTGAGAAGGGTGATAGACTAGGCTTCATACCAGCCTTTTTCCTGATAATCATATTTTCCTTCTTCATTTCTGGAGAAAAACCATAAGGTGGGTCCATTAGTGAGAAGTAAATGAGGAGCTTGGAAAACCTGATTGTACCTGGCTATCTGATGTAGCGTCTGCTCACTCAGTTTTACGTTGGGAGCTTTACACTCTATGAGAATGAAAGGATGGGCTTCCTGATCAAATACTATCAGGTCAAATCTTTTCCTGAGCTGATGGTAATGAATCTCCCTTTCTATGCCTATTCTTCCCTTCCCAATCTTCTTTTCCTGAAGAATGAATTGAACGAGTTGTTGTCTAACGTATTCCTCTCCTGTAAGCACCAGCCACTTCTTCCGTAAATCATCCCAAACCTGGCCTTGGCCTTGATGTTGGCGATATCGTAGGGTATATTGAGGAAACGCAAAAGGTATATCTCCA
>JBCBKZ010000756.1:0-3067 GCA_038520955.1 Bacteroidota bacterium
CTTTCTTTTACAGAGATGATACCCTAAGGCACTTTGGCCATGAAGAGGGAAGAGTAATAGCTTCTAACTATAGCTATGAGTACTTCTTGAAGGATCACCTTGGGAATACAAGAGTCACCTTTGATGAGTCAAAAAGTATCATACAGGATGATCATTACTATCCCTTTGGGATGAGAATGGCTGGTGTTGATACAGTGGGCACGGATCTTCCTAACCGTTACCGTTACAATGGAAAAGAGCTTCATACGGAGCTTGACTTGGGCTGGTATGACTATGGCGCAAGAATGTATGATCCTAGTATAGCTAGGTGGAATGGGGTAGATGCGCTGGCAGAGATGGATAACATGTACTCACCCTATACATATGTGAGAAATAATCCTATCATTCTCATTGATCCTGATGGGAACTTTGCTACTAATCCATTTGACTCTGGGAACCCATTTGGGGATAATAAAGAAGATAATTTTTTTAAGACTGATGTTGAACGATCTAAGGAAAATGCTTCTCGAACTGGAGCTAAAGTTATTTCATCTAACGCGGGGGATCCTGATCCTGATCCAGGTAAAAAGCAATTTCCAGTTGCAGAGGATGGGGTTGGGATTTCACAGGGAGATCCCGTTAACATAACTGCTCTAGGTGCAACGAATATCTATGGTAAATATTCACAGGTGTCTACAAGGAGGACATATGGGATTCCGTTATATATCCCAGGAGAAAGTAGTCCACTTACTTTTTGGGGAGCATCATATGATTCTTACTTAGAAAATAGATTCTCACCCAATCATTACTTGGCAGATGCGTATGCCATTCAGCTTAACGGTGCTTTTTATACTGGACCTGGATCTGAATGGGCAGGAGGTTTTTCATGGGTTAGAGGCGGAGATGGGTATGGACTTATAGGTTCAGCAGGAGGTGGAGCTGGATGGGACGTTGGCGGTGGTTTATTATTTTCTTTTTTATACTACTACGGTAAAGGTCGCCCATCCTACGATAAAGGATTTACAGGAACTGCCTTAAATCATTCTGTTAGTTTACTATTTTTGAGTTATACCTATACGCAAGATATGACCAAAATTGATGGAAAGTATGAGATTGGAAGACGATGGAGAGGCTCCTCATTTGGGGTTGGATTGTATTCGGCACCATTTATAGGAATTGGTGGTGTTAGTACTAGTGTTACTCATACTGGAGTGATAAGTAATGGAAAATTGCATAATTAATGTATATGAAGAGTTTAATTGGAATTCTTTTCGTGATCTTGTTTTATGTAGCCTGTGGTCCACCAAGGCATGACGATTTGTATCTTAGGTCTATTGACAAAGATTATCAAGGAGTAATTGTTGAAAAAGGTAGAGATGATAAAAATTGGGGAATTCACTTTCTCAAATTGGAAAACGGTAAGAATGCATTTTCAACCAATAACTTCCTATGTACTTACGAACTTTGGCTAGCAGCTGAAATAGGAGATTCTCTAAGTAAGGTCCCTGGATCTTTGGAGTACCAGTTGTTTAAGGATGATACTATTCTTTATTTTTATCCTGACTGTGTGGAAGATAAAGATATAGGGATAACAAAAAATCCAGAATGGGAAGGATTAAGAAGATAGAAAATCCCACCCACAATTGGATGATTCAACAGTGTGAGACTGTGAGTTGATCTAACAAGGTAACATACTCAGAACATGTACAGCCCTGTCCCGCGAGTGGGATAGGGCTTAAATATTTAAAGATCTGGCACTGTAGTGCTGATTTCATATTTGTGTTAGGCTTACCATCTCTTCACAGTCGAATACTTCGGCCTGTCCGCAGTCAAATGTGTAGACCGAGAAATACCGTTAGTAGATTAATTAACATCCACCCATGTAAGTAACTTTTATCAGCCAGGATCTCTGACTGAAGTTTCCTAGCGGAAAGCTTGTTACCTGTAAAGTTGCTAGATGTCTGAGAAGATAAGTATTCAGGATAAATCGGTATTTGTCTTCTCGGTCGAGACATTCGACCTCAGGCGGCATTTCAACTCAGACGTTTTGAGAAAAATATTTCTCTTAGAAAAGCTAGTTTCCAACTTTCTTCTACCGTTAGCTAAGTCGTTGGCATACATACTTTTATTAGGGCTTACCCATCCCCAAGTCGTGGCATAAATACTTCTTAATGGCTTGTATATTTCTGTAGAAAATCAATAATACATGAGATATACATCAAAGCCTTTTTATTCTACCTTGTTGATTATTTTTGGCTTTTTGATGCTAAGAGGACATTCCCTACAAGCTCAAGAACCTAAAAATGAGTTTATTGTGGACCCGGTGGTGTCTATACCACCCTCACCTAATCAAGCCGCCTTATTTGAGTTTGTAGAGGTACCTGTAAGTCATTATAACGGGATTCCCAATATCAGTATTCCCTTATGGAATCTGACAGATGGGGATCTTAGTGTCCCAATATCGCTTAGCTATCATGCTGGAGGGATCAGGGTGGATGAAGTAGCTCCATGGACGGGCTTAAAATGGTCATTATCCGCTGGAGGATCTATTAGTAGGACTGTAAAAGGAATTCCTGATGATAAGGGAACAGGATTTCTAAACTCCTGGGATGATGTGCCTTCAAAACTATTTAACACAGCTCCTGGCGGATACTATGATCCAGAGGTAGTAAGCTATTTGGAGAACGTCTCTGAAGGAAACCTGGATGGAGCACCAGACATGTTTTATTATTCCTTTCCGGGAGGGAGTGGGAAATTTTGTTTTGGGCCTAATCAAGCTGTGCATACCATCCCGTTTCAGAAGTTACAATTTGAAAGGGTTAATGTCATAGGAGGGGGATTTAATTTTGAGGTGAAAACCCCTAATGGGTTTACTTATATTTTTGGGCCGGATACTGAGACTACTTCGGTTGTTTCTTGTGAAGGAGAAGGGCCACCTACAGAATCTCATATTTCTACAAGTACGGATTCAATTATTTTATTACGATACGTTGAAGTTTATGGTGAAATTAGAAGGGGATTGGCCGTTATAAAAATGCGGGGTTCAATGCACGATAAGCAAATTCGCGAATTTACAATTGACAATCAA
>JBCBKZ010000757.1:0-3059 GCA_038520955.1 Bacteroidota bacterium
GCCTTCTTCACCATTCCAGGAGAAGAGGAGTGGACCATCATCTTCAACTCTGTACCAGATCAGTGGGGAGCTTATAACCATGACCCCTCTAAAGATGTCCTACGTGTAACGGTAGCTCCTAAGAAGTCTTCTGAAATGTATGAAAGGCTGGCTTATGAAGTGAACGGAAATACCCTTTCCCTTATCTGGGATAATGTGGAAGTTCCTGTTGCACTTGCTACAGCAGAGTAAAGCGAATTTCTCTAATAGAAAAGGGCCCAACTTGAATTGAGTTGGCCCCTTTAATTTTTTTTGAGTGATATGCCCCTATCCTAGAAGTTCCTCCGCCCAGTCAAACCCCTTACTTTTAGCATAATCCAAAGCGGTTTTTCCTTCCTCATCCTCTATACTGGCATCTGCTCCTTTCTCCAGCAAAAGTATGACCATTTCTTTTTGCCCGTAGGTACTTGCAAAAATAAGGGCTGTGGAACCCTGTTTATTTTTCAGATTTAGTTTTGCCCCATGTGCTATGAGTAAGCTGGCTGGTTCCAGGTAGCCTTTAAAGCAGGTTCCCATGAGGGCAGTATTTCCAGAAAGGTCCTGTGCGTTTACATCTGCTCCCGCCTGGATAAGGGCAGAAACTATGTTTGAATGGTTAAAGTAAGTAGCATATGTCAATGGACTGAAACCCCTTTCGTCTTTTGAATGCACCCATTCAGGATTTTCTTTGAGTATGTTTGTGATGGCCTCCAGATCCCCGGATTGTAAAGCTGCTAATTCCATAGATACTAAATGAGTATAATACCGATTTTCCGTTTTAACAGTTATGTCTGAAATTTTGTTGGTTATAGGTAAGTAATGGCAATATATTGTAATAAATTAATATATGAAAGCAATAATATATTGTTTGATTAATATTCTCTCGCTTTTGAGTTTCTTGGGATAATGATAGTTTTATCTTGTGATTAAGTAGCCTATATGACTCTGCAACAACTTAAATATATCGTGGCCCTGGATACCCACAGGCACTTTGTGAAAGCAGCAGAAAGTTGTTTTGTCTCTCAGCCTACCCTGACCCTGCAGGTGAAGAAACTAGAGGAGGAGATAGGTCTGAACATTTTTGACAGAAGCTCACAGCCCCTGGTTCCTACTCCCATGGGAGAACAGATTATTGGGAAAGCACGCTATATACTCCGTGAAGCACAGGGACTTAAGGACATGGTTAATGAGAGGAGAAACGAGTTAGAGGGGACTTTCAGGTTGGGCATTATTCCTACTTTGGCGCCCTATCTTTTGCCCCTTTTTGTCAAGGAGTTTAGTGATGCCCACCCCCTTATTCATCTGGAAATACGAGAGGTCCAAAGTGAAGATCTCATTGAATCCTTAAAACTTGGTACCCTGGACTTGGGTATTTTAGCCACTCCTACTTCTGAGCCCTCCATAAGAGAATATCCTATTCTCTATGAACCCTTTCTGATTTATGCTCACCCTGATCATCCCTTGCTTGAGATGGAGAGTATTCAAGCCACAGAGTTGGAGGCACAGGGGTTATGGTTGCTGGACAAAGGTCATTGCGTGAGAAATCAGGTATTGAATATTTGTGATAAGAGTGAGCTTCTGTGCACACCAGACAGGCTTTCTTTTCAGTCAGGCTCCATAGAGACCTTAAAAAATATGATCAGGAACCATTCTGGGTATACCCTTATCCCGGAATTGGCGGTAAATCAGAATCTGGATACCCCCTTTGTAAAAAGGTTTCTGGAGCCCCAGCCTGCCAGAGAAATAAGCTTAGTCACCCATATGGGCTTTGCCAGAGATTTACTGGTAAATAAACTCCTTAAGTCCATCAGTCAGGCAGTTCCCAAGAGTATGCGAAAGAACAAACGCTATGTGACCGTAGACTGGAAATAAGATATCCAGAGATTTATGCATATTAGAGGCATGAGAATACTCCCTTGCTTCTTTAGCCTGTTGGTTATCTGTTTTACCTCCTGCCAGGTCCCTGAACCTCAATATGGGGTAGCCTACATCACAGATAGAGACGGAAACTTCGACATCTATTTCACTAATGAGCTTGGTGATACCCATCATAAACTCACTGATAATCCCGGCATGGATTGGTCTCCAAAATGGGATAAGGCTAATGATAGAATCATCCACTATTCCTCAGACACTTCCGGTAACTTCTCCATTCTTTCCAGAAAACTGACTAAAGAGCGGCTACCTTTAGAAACAGCCGGACTAGAGGAATTTATCCTTTCTCCTGATGGGGATATGGTACTCTTTACCCGTAAGGACAGTGTGTATAGACATATCCTTGCCTTGGATCTCGAAACCAAAGACACCCTGACCTTGGTGGATCACCCCTCTTATAATGGCAGACCTAAATGGAGCCCAGACGGTAAGTGGGTGAGCTTTATCTCAGATAGACATGGGAACAATGAGCTATTTGCCATTAGGGTAGCCGATGGAGAGTTAAAGCGTTTAACCTATACGCCCGGAAGGGAAAAATACACTTCATGGTCTGGGGAAGGGGAGTACCTCTACTATACCATGTCGGCCAAAGAAAATCAGAACAACATTTTCAGGGTCAAGCTCTCCACTACGGAAACGGAAGCCATCACCTCTGACACCTTGCTGTACGAAGAAATAGCCTGTTCCCCTGATGGTACCCAATTGGCCTTCCACGCCAAAAGGGATTGTGAGCATCATATCTTTGTGATGAAGGTAGATGGAAGTGAGGAAAGAAAAATTACACAGGAACAAGCTTACCATGGAGAGCCTGAATGGATCATTCTGCCTGAAGCTGAGGAAGAATAGCTACACACTTTCCAGCCATTTTTCAAAAGTACTTATTACTTCTTCCCAGCTAATAGGTTCATTTCCTTTAGAAGGAAGACTGAGAAAATAGGTCTCTTTCTTCTCCCACTGCTTTTGCGCATTTAAGATGGTCTCCTTTTTTCGGAAGAAGGTAAAGGTGTACTTCTTGTCTTGAGATTGTATGTGAAGTAATCCTCTCTTTTTGAAAAAAGAAAAGGCCTCTGGATCCCTTCCCTGCTGGATCATTTTCTCTACAAAAG
>JBCBKZ010000758.1:0-3056 GCA_038520955.1 Bacteroidota bacterium
ATGAAGAAGCCTATGGAGAAGGCTTTGAAGACATGAACAGAAGGACAGCTGACATCACCAAGCTGAGAGAAACCCTGGGGTTTGAACTGAAGTATGATCTGGATACCATTTTGGATGATGTGATCAAATACTATCGAGAACAAAAGCTGCCAGCCTAATTCTTTACAACCTTATGCGTTTCTGTTTTGCCTGCTGAAGTAATCTGAAGGAGGTAAAGTCCTGGAGAAAGATTACTCAGATCAATCTCACGATTTCCTGCTTTCAGTTCTCCTGCTAAGAGCTTTTCTCCCAATAAAGAAGACAACTGGAAGGACGCTCTCCTAGGTAAACCTTCCACAATTACTCTTTCCCTAGCTGGGTTAGGGTAAACCTGAAACAGCCTATCCTCATTTTGCTGAAGCGAAGTTACCAGTTGGACATCCAGCTCTCTTACATCTGTGAACTGGCAGCTCCCCTTTCCACTGACCAATTTGATGGTATACATCCCCCCTCTGTCCAGCACATAACTAGTAGAATCTGCCGCACTTATTTTTTCACCATTGACAAACCAGCTTCTTTCAGAGAACTGACTATTTAGGTCTTTCAGGCTAATGGTTTCACCCAGAATTGGCTGGGTAGGCGTATATAGAAAATTCTTAGGGAAAGAATTCTCCAGAAAATAGCAGCTATATAAGGCCTGAAGTGAAGTCAGCTCTTGATAAAATTCCTCCAGACTTTTTCCGGCTACCAAGCCAAAAAAGAGGGTAGTATCCGCACCTGGGTTAAGGGAAAAGGGACCAGCAGATACAAACTGTGCCACGTCTTTATTTTCCAACACCATGGGGGCATACCCTACAGTAGCAGATAAGGCTTGAAATTTACCCGCTTTGTTAAAGCTAAACTCACCTATGGCCGCATTAAATGCATGGAAATCCTGCTCGGATAAAAGAGAAATCCCATAGGTAGAGAACACATTACTGGCTGGGTATTGAGAATAGGCTACTTGTTGGCTGCTGTCTATGATGGCTCTATTTTGACTGAAAGAAGGGGAAATATCCCAGTCAGCGAACATACCTGCGAAGAGACTGTCCTCTTTTTCTCCATTTGGGTTAGATAGTGTATAGGCGAGAAGGATGCTGGAAGGAAGTTCCGGGAAAGTGTATACTGTCTGTTTGACATTCAGCCCCAAAGGAAAATTGGCTAAAGAATCTGAGAACAAGCTACTCGCCTGAAAACTGCTCAGGTTCTCCCGATTCTCTTCAACCATATTTTGGAGAATGTTGAAGTCGCGGTCCCGGAAATTAACGTTGCGAATATTGTCCGAGAGGGAAGTTGCACTCTTTCCCACCAGGAAGCCCCCTTCCGCAAGGGCATTCTGCTGGCTTCTAAATACAAAGCCGTCTCCAAAACGATCATTCACCGTAGAATAATACCCCCAGTTAGCCTGTGCGCTTACGATGGTTTCCAACTGAGAGGCCTTCACAGGGAGAAAAGGTGGATTTATTAACGCTTTCACATATTCCACATCTGCATATCCACTTTCTTCATCTATATAGCTAAGCTTCAGGACTAATGTTTGACTACCTGAAATGGAATCATTTAGCACAAATGAGAATCCAGGTGCTAAGTTGCTGCTAATCGCCTGAGCCAAGACTGTTCCTGCCTGCCACTCATTGACTAGCCAGCCTGAGATAAGACTATCCCCCACTTCTTCCACTCGTATGATCAGGTCATTGGCTGGTTCCAGGTGATTCTTCCAGCTAGCCTGAATGTAGGCGGTATCTCCTTGTCTAAGGGCATTGGCAGCTGATGAAGTGGATAGCGCCCAATCTCTTAGTCTAATAGATGGTTTAGGGGGATCAATTAAGGCCCGTAAGACATTTACCCTTCCAGTACCTACTTTGCCTGCATATGACGCGGGTTGGAGGCTGTCAGTAGGGTCAGTGGTTACCCGAATACGTTGTCCGGCCTGGTAGCCTGTATACTGAGGAAAATATCCCTTGACCAGAGCTATGGCTCCTGCTGTAACCGGGGAAGCAAATGAAGTACCTGTATTTCCATTATAGCCTGCATCATTTACGGGTCCGTACAGAAAGGTTCCCGGGGCACTTACATTCACAGAGTAATCATAGGTAGATCCTCCTGGCATCCCCTGCAGCAGCTCATCTCTGATGTTGGTGTTAGCTACTGATATCACTTCTGGATAACCAGCAGGGTAAAAAGTGTCCTGTTTTCCGGTATTTCCGCAAGCAGCCACCACAGCTACTCCCTGGCTGACGGCATATTTTACCACCTCATGCCCAAACTGACTTCTTACCGTTCCTCCCCATGAGCAGTTAATGATGTCCGCTCCCTGCTCTACCGCATATAGGATTCCCTGATACCCATAAGTAATGAAGGCAGGACTCTCATCACTGGAGCCTTTGATAGGCAGATACCGGGCATTAAAAGAAATCCCGGCTATCCCTTCTGTATTATCAGCTGTGGCACTACTCAGGCCCGCTACTGAAATACCATGGTTTTGCCCTGGCAGGCTTGGATCAAAGGAGGGGTCATTGTCTCCTATCCCATTTTTGATAGCTCCTCCAAAGTCCCATCCTCTATAGTTGTCTATAAATCCGTCATTGTCATTGTCTATCCCGTCTGGCAGGTCATCAAAGTTCAGGGCTAGATTGTCCTGTAAGTCTGGATGCTTAAAGCTAAAACCTGCATCCACATAGGCAATCAGGACAGAAGTATCGTTGCGTTGTAAGTCCCATGCCTGCCTGGCCCTGATATTGTCCAGGTACCATTGTCTGTTACTGGAACCCTCAGAAGAGTCTGCCAATACATCATTGGGCTGATAGAAAAGTTCATACTCATAATAAGGTTCAGCAAACAGAATTTCTTTCTCAGCGTTTAGGAGTTTTACTGCCTTTTCTACGGTATTTCCCTTTTGCAAATGCAGGGTGTATATATCTGCTAAATTTGTTGTGGATTCTGAAGAACGACTTTGTACTTTCGTCTCCCGAGAGGAGGGAAATACCGTCGAAAAGGCAGTAAAACTCCTAAACGCTGAGAAAGAAATTCTGTTTGCT
>JBCBKZ010000759.1:0-3049 GCA_038520955.1 Bacteroidota bacterium
TACCACAGGAAGTGCTACCGCTACCTATGAGATAATTGAGGGGCTAGCGGCTCATGCGACTCTGGGAGCAGAAACTATTAATGCAGCTTCCCAAAGCTATTTTGATAAAGACGACTTCCAAATAGGAGGGTTAAGAAATGGACAGGCCAGCCAGCAGAATCAGGAAGTGCAGATGGAGTTTCTCCAACTTCATGGAACCTATGAGAAATCCCTACCTAATCTGGATCTTCAGCTAAGTGGAGGCTACTCCTGGCAACAATTCACCACTCAAGACCTCTTCATCAGCGGAGGAAACTTCCTGACAGATGAATTTACCTTCAATAACCTGGGTGCAGGCCTGGATTTCTCTAATGGTCTGGGGAGAATAGAAAGTGGGAATGTCAGTCGGGAATTAGCAGCCTATTGGGGAGAAGCGCGCATCAGCTTAAAGAACAAGTTTTTCCTGAATGCCAACTACCGCAGGGAAGGTTCTTCCACCTTTTCTCCTGACAACAAATGGGGAAATTACTATGGCGTGAACCTGGGGGTAGATCTTACCCAGCAGATTCCCTTGCTGTGGGTTACGCACTTCAAGCCCAGAATCAGCTTTGGGAGGGTAGGAAATGCGCCTCAGATTCCAGGCTTAAGTTCGTCTATATTGAGTCCCGTAGGCGTCTTCTTTTTTAACGGCAGCTTCATCCCAGGCTTTGGCCTTGTGAGGGGAGGCAATGCTGAATTAAGAGAAGAAGAAACTACAGAGTTCAACTTGGGGCTGGATTTCTCCCTATTTCAGAACCGCATACATGGTAGCCTGGACATCTACAGCAGAAATACAGATGGGCTTATTCTACAAACGCCTACCACAGCTCAAAGTCCTGGAGGTTTCGCTAACCTGGCTAGTACGAGCATGAGAGGGTGGGACCTCAGTCTACAAGGATGGGTCATGCAAAAGAGAGACTTCCACTGGCAGGCCAACCTCATCCTCTCCGGTTATGGAGACAACCTCTTAAAGTCTTTAGGCCCTGATAACGGCAGTCGAGTACTTACCGCTAATCCGGGTGCGCCTGGCGTAGGGAGTGCCCCCATGGTCCTACTGGAAGAAGGCGCTCCCCTTGGGCAACTTTATGGCTTTGCCTTTGAGGAGATCACCACTAATGGGCAGTGGCAGTACCAGGACCTCAACGGTGATGGAAGAACAGACTTTTTTGATCAGGGGGTAGTAGGAGACGCTTTACCTTCCTTCACATGGAGTCTGGTGCAGCAGCTCAAGTGGAAGCAGCTGGACTTACAGTTTATGTTCCGGGCAGCTCATGGGCATGACCTGTACCATTTATATCGCTTTTTTTACGAGAACCCCGCCACTACCAGGAACTATAACCGCATCAATACAGAACTCTATCTATCTAACCTGGATGACTTCCCCGGAGGTGTAAATAGCTATTATTTAGAAGATGCTTCTTACGTGAGAATGGAATACCTCAGCCTGGGATACACCTTAAAACAGAAGGCTCTTCCCGTTTTCTCACACCTACGTGCATATGTAACCTTCCAAAACCTCTTCACCTTCACAGGCTACACAGGAGATGATCCAGAAGTACGTTTGACAGATCCCTTCGGCGGATTTGGGGTGGTTTCGCCCGGCATTGACAGGCGAGGGACTTACCCCTTGAGTAGAGGGATTATGATAGGGGTGGATGTGAGGTTGTAGAAGGACAGGAGTCCTTAACCAGTTTTGTTCCAGACAGGAGTCTCGAACGAGCGCAGCTGATAGAAGGTTAGATTTGCTTATTAACCCATTCTAAATTTGAGTGGAATTCTTTGTAAGCGGGAAACTTTTGGCTTAACTCTTCCCACATTACCTTGCACTTCACAAAGTATTCTTTCGCAATATCCTTATTATCCATTTTGCTATGGATTCTGGCAAGTTTCGAATAGGAGATCGCGAGACCGTTTTTAAACCTAACATTTTCTGGATAGGAGTCATACAGGTCTTGTTTCAATTCGTACTCCTGTTCAAAATAGCCCAGGGCTTTCTCCAAATTCCCTAAGCTGCTGTGGGTATCACCGAGTTTCTCATAGGAGATCGCGAGACCGTTTTTAAACGACACATTTTCTGGATAGGAGTCATACAGGTCTTTACTAAGTTGCGCATCTTCTTCAAAATAGCCCAGGGCTTTCTCCAAATTCCCTGTGGTCTTATAATAATTCCCTACCCTTTCCACTAATATGGAAAGATTTAGATCTACTGTGTGAATCCTTTTTATGGCCTCCTGGGCTAAGGGGATGATCTCTGCAGCTTCTTTATAACTACAGTTGATAAAGTGTCCTGTTCCAGTCTCATAATCTAGCAAATCACTGAGGCCGGAAACCAGGCCTTTGCAGTCCTCATAAATATTCTCATGTTTTTTGCGCACTACCTCCTGAATAACTGGACTAATTTTGTAGCTAGTCTTATCCTCTTCCAGCCAGCCTTCTTCTACCAAGGCTTCTAAGTCATCTTCTAAGACTTCCATATCCGGGATCATGGCTTCCAGACGGCTAAAGGGGATGACCTCCGCAGGAAGTACAGAAAAGATGGCGAGTAACTTTTTCTGCTTATCTGTGAGATGAAGGATCTCATACATACCGCCAATGATGGTCTTAGGCTTGATCTTACCTTTCAATTTAAGTGTGGAAGCATAGTCAGTTTCTACCTCCTTACTTCCAGTCAGCGATAGGAGCCTTCTATTTTGGAGATCGTACAACAAGTCTTCAAGCCTATATCTCTTCTTATTCCGGTTAAGTTTTTTCAGGTTTTTAGCCAGTAGTTCTATGACCAGGGTATTATGTCCCACTGCTTGAAAAATGGCATAGAGTAGCTCCTTTTCTTCCTGCTGTACATCAGCATAATATCTTGTAAAGAGCTGGTAAGCCTGTTCATCATCAAAGGCTTTGATGGAATGGACGGGGATTTCAGACAGACTAGTTACCCTAGATGTAATGAGGATATGAAGGTTAGGAGATCGTCTGAGTTCTCTATACTGTAAAGAAAGATCTTCACGGCCATTCGCGTTATCCAGCACCAGTAAAA
>JBCBKZ010000075.1:0-12875 GCA_038520955.1 Bacteroidota bacterium
ACCATCGAAAAATAGAATTATTAAGAAGGGAAGTATTTTTTCCTTTCCACTCTCCATCAGTTTCCTGGGAATTTATCTCATTGGGCAGTTGACAGAAGTATGGCGTCCTTTGGGTTATGATCACAGTATATTTCTCAATTTTCTGTTGGTATCAGGCGTACTAACGCTCTACTTTCTTTCTCTTTATATCCTCTTTAACAAGTATGAGAAAGTCCTCGCTTGGCTGATAGGGAATACAAAAACTGTTTCCTATTCTCTCTTAGGTATATTAGGTCTGGGCATGATATCATGGGTAGGAGTTACCCCTTTAGAGACTGCATTTCCTCAAATAGCAGGTAATCAGACCTACAAAGGTGTCAAAGCTTGGTTTCCAGGCTTGTCAAGAGGATATCTTCCCCAACTGAATGAAGGCGCATTCCTCTACATGCCCTCCTCTGCTACTCATATATCCTTCTCCCAAAATCTGGAGACCCTTTCTCTTATGGATCAGCACCTGGCCCATATTCCAGAAGTCAAGCACAGCTTTGGGAAAGTGGGAAGAGCAAACAGCGCGCTGGACCCAGCACCTATCTCCATGTTTGAGAACCTCATTACGCTCCAACCAGAGTATGTTTCTAACTCAGAGGGGAGACCTATGAAAATACAGGTGGATGAGCAAGGTAACCCAACCAAGGATGATAAAGGAAACTACGTATCTTCCCGGAATGGCGAATACATTCGGCTATGGAGGCCACACATCCATTCTGAAAAAGATATCTGGAAAGAAGTCGCTCACCTACAATTCCTGGGCGTGAGTCAGGCTCCACTCCTCTACCCTATTGAGACCAGACAGATCATGCAGATGACGGGCGTAAACAGCCCCTTAGCTATGGTCATCAAGGGTGCTCAGCTAGATAGTATTGAAAAATCTGCCCAGATCCTGGAACATTTTCTCAAGACAGTCCCTGGGGTAGATCATGGCAGTATCTATGTACAGCAGATTGATGGACTCCCTTACCTAAACATCACCCCCAACCATAAAGCCCTACATACTCATGCTTTGACTCAGCCCCAATTTCAGGAACTACTGGAAGTCTACCTTCCAGGAAAATTAGCTGGGGTGAGCAGGCAAGACAGATCCAGCTTTCCTCTGAGGCTTATGGTAGGGAAAGAATGGAAAGAAGATCCAGGACAGCTAAAGTACCTACCCATAGTTCTTCCCTCAGGTAAAAGCGTGAGACTGGGAGAATTAGCAGACATATCTATTCGCCCTGGCCCCATGGTCATTAAAGGGGAAAATAGTTTCATGGTCACCTACCTCACCTTCTCTGCGGAAAGGGGAACTTCCTTATATGACTGCGCACAGAAAGTGGAACAACTCCTACTTTCTCATCTGGAAAAAGGTGAACTCAAACTGGCTGAGGGAAGCAAGTATGAAATGATAGGTTCCTACCCGCAAATTCAACAGGCAGGAAAACGCCTTCAGTTAGTAATCCCCCTGAGCATCATCTGCATTTTGCTGCTCATCTTCTTACAGTTCAGGTCTGTGGCGGAGACAGCCATCATCAGCATGGGGATAGTCGTGAGTGGCTGCGGAGGACTCATATTTATGACTTTCTGGCAAATGCCTATCAGCACGACCGCATTCCTCAATGGGCATTCTCTTGTTGATTACTTGCACCTAAGTTCTATAGATCTTGGGATTGCCAGTTGGGTAGGCTTCATTGCCTTGATAGGGATATCTGTAGACGATGGGGTCATTCTCCTATCATACATTCGAAATAAGACAGACAAGCTCAGGATCTCGGATCGCGAAACATTTGTCCAGGCAGTTATCAGTGCCGGTAAGCAGAGATTGAAGCCCTGCCTTATGACCACGGCCACGACGGTCCTAGCCCTTTTACCCATACTGACCTCCACGGGAAGAGGAGCCGAGATCATGAAGCCCATAGCCCTACCCCTCATGGGGGGCATGCTCATAGAGGTACTCACTTTATTCTTTATCCCGATCATTTACCTCATTTGGAAAGAAAAAAAACATAGGCATGAGTCATAAAGAACATACTCACTTTGTGAAACTGGAATTCTCAGGCTGGAAATGGGGATTACTGGGTCTTTTGATCGGCTGGATGGTCTTCAGCCAAAGAGAAACCCTCATCAAGTACCGGAACTTCTCCAGTGATAACATTACCCAATGTGGACCTGAAGAAGAAGAGGTCCAGTACAGCTGTTCCATGCATCCAGAAGTACATGCCTCCGAGGCTTCCGACTGCCCTGTTTGTGGAATGAAACTAGTAGCTATGGGGATGCATGGTTTGGGTACTCACCATCAAGCTATCTCTCCGCCTGCTCACGCCCTGAGTCATCCTATCCATACTGTACCCGTAAGAGCTTTGCCTATGCGGAAGACCATACAATTAGATGGCTTTGTGCAGGCTGACCAAAATCAAAACCTGGTCATTACGGCAGAATATCCAGGTCGAATATCATCCCTTGTACACCTGCAGGCAGGTAGCCATATCCATGCTAACCAAAAGCTGGGCTCCATTTATTCTGAAGAGCTTATAGCTGCCCAAAAAGAATTTTTCGATGCTACCTGCTTCCGGGTAACAGACCCCAATATGTTTATTGCTGCCAGAAAGAAATTACGTAGATGGTCTTTTGCTGAAGAACACCTTCTTGCGTTAGAGGAAGGGGGTGATGCCATCAAGACATTTCCCATTAAGAGCCACTACTCTGGAAGAATACAGGACATTCTCATTCAGCCTGGTGCCTATGTACAAGTAGGTACACCTATAGCCAACCTCATACAATCAGAAGCACTCTGGGCAGATCTGGAGGTTTTCACGGAGGACCTTGGCTGGCTCAAGGTAGGCGACAGGGTTCAACTCCATAGTTCCGTAGGGATGAATCAAGGAGTGGAGGCACGTATTTCCTTCATCGACAACTGGATAGACAGGGATAAGGGGACCGCCAGAGTCAGGGTACTACTGTCCAACCCATCTAAAGACTGGAAGGTAGGGCAGTATGTAAAAGGATCTGCTGAAGTGATAAAAACACAAACTAAGCTTCAAATCCCTCAATCAGCCGTACTGTGGACAGGCAAAAGAGCAGCTGTTTATGTGAAGGAAACGGGAACCCACGATTCATACAGGCTGCAGGAAATTCACCTTGGCCAAAAACTGGGAAACACCTATCAGGTAATTTCAGGCTTAACAGAAGGTCAGATGATCGTGAGCAAGGGCGTATTCCAGCTAGATGCTGCTGCCCAGTTAAGCGGCAATATTCACAGCCTCAATTTATCGGAAGAAAATGCTCATTCTAACCATATGTCTCATCCGGAAAAACATTCTCAGGACGGAAAAGTCATGGAAATGCAAAATTCATCACATCATTTACATAATACTCCCTAATTATTCCTAATATGGGGAAGTAAAAGCTAATAAATGAACCAAACTGTATACACAACCCTTGTATCCTTTCTTTTTATTTGCTCATTAAGCCTATCTGCCCAGGAAAGCCTGGTCCTTTCGCCTGAAAAAGATAATACCCTCTATGAAAACGCTGAGGGAAATACCAGCAATGGAAAAGGGGATTTCCTGTTTATTGGGAGAAATAATACCGCTAGTGAAAGTATCAGAAGAACCATCATCCAGTTTGACCTTTCTGGCATCAGCCAGGATCAAATGGTAGAAAGTGCTTCTTTGTTATTTGTGATCAACAGAACCAATGACAATATACTTGCCCCTGCCAGTCTTCATCTGGTTAGCACTGAGTGGGGAGAGGGTGATTCAGATGCACCTGGAAGTGAATCAGGTGGTGATACTGCAGCAGTAAATGACGTCACCTGGTTATTTGCAAAATTTGATTCCGTTGCGTGGGATAATGCAGGTGGTGATTTTGAAGAAACAGCCACCGCCACTGATACACTGATGAACAGCAGTGAAGTCCTTCAGTTTAGCAGTGAAATCATGGCTACTCAAATCAATGAAGCCATAGCGAATGGACAAGGTAGCATTAGCTGGATGGTCATTGGGGATGAAAGCAGAAACCAAAGTGCCAGGAAACTTATCTCCAGAGAAAATGCAGAGGAAGCGGACAGACCTAGTCTAACCCTTAGTTTTAGTCCTACCACCTCTATTGATGAGCTTTCATTAAGCAAAAGGGTCAGGATCTATCCTAATCCCGTCAGCTCTTCTCAGGTTTTCATTGAAGCCCAATTAACTGGCATACAAGATGTATCCATCCGTGTCAAAAATCTGATAGGAAAGACGGTATATTCTACGGTCCTTCCTAAGCAGTCTGGAGAGATAAGTGCCGCTATAGCTGTAGATAAACTGCCCGGAGGTATCTATTTTGTTTCGATTAGTACAGCAGAAGACAAATTTACCCGGAAATTGATCGTAAAGTAGGGTACATTATGCTAAATCCGTTATAGAAGTAGTACGCTTTTTGATAAATTTTGAAACAAGCTACTTCTATTTTGGTTTATCTTAGAAGCGTACCAATAGTTTACTTTGCTATCAGATCGTCATGAAACAGAATCTACCTACACTTAAGTATTTCTTCTTATTATTATTCGTTTGCATTTGGGCTTCCCCGGTACTTTCACAAGAGACCGTATCCATTGAAGCCAGTAAAGACAACACACTTTATGAAAGCGGTTCCGGATCAGCAAGTAATGGTGTTGGGGCAGAGCTTTTTGTAGGAAGAACCAATCAAGCTAATAATAGATTAAGAAGAGCATTAGTCCAATTTGACTTATCCTCAATACCGGCTGGAGCCACCATAGAGTCGGCTACCTTAAACGTATTTGTAGGACGGAGTGCCCCAGGTTCAGGGAACCAGGCCTCTACATTGCATAAAATAACTTCAGACTGGGGGGAAGGAACTTCTAATGGAGGGAGTCTTGCTGGCCAGGGAACTTCAGCCACCGAGAATGATGCTACCTGGATACATGCCTTTTCTCCCGCAACTACCTGGGCTACTGCCGGAGGTGATTTTGAGTCTTCTCCTTCAGCTTCAACTGATTTAGGATCTGTCGGTGCCTACTCCTATACAAGTGAAGACATGGCAGCCGATGTTCAAGCCTGGCTCGATGATGCAGACGCTAACTTTGGTTGGATGATTAGAGGAAATGAGACCGTTAACAGAACTGCTAAACTGTTGATATCGAGAGAATCTTCGAATGCTGATAGAAGGCCTACTTTAGTAGTAACCTACACAGGTGGGAATGCGACTAACATAGAAGATGTTGAAACCGTAAGCCTCAGAATTTTCCCTAACCCGAGTCTGGATGGGAACGTAAGGCTAGAGGCAGAGGGATTAGTAGTAGGGACAGTAGATCTGCAGGTCATCAATTTAGTAGGTCAAAATCTGATCCGTAAAGAACTAAATGTACTGGGCGGCAGAATACAACAAGACATTAATCTTTCTAGCTGGGGAGCAGGAATCTATTTCATCCACCTTAGGACTGAAAGTGGGACAAGGACACAAAAGGTCATTGTGAAATAAGCTGACCAAAAATATACTATGTATGACAAATGGGACCAAATGGTCCCATTTTTTTATCCCCTCTCTTGAATACCCTGTTTCTATTCATCCTACTCTTAATTTCTCTGCCTATTCCATGAAAACTTTTCTAAATCAGCTGAGTGTATCTCCTGTGGCATGTCTTTTGTGCCCATTTTTAAGATAGATGATAAGATTATCGGCGAATTAAACCGAATCCAAACTTTAAGTTCATTAATTTTCCTCTATCGGGTTTATTTAATGAATAAAAAATTAACCTAAGTAGGGTATTCTCAGTAACTATCAGTACCCAAAGAGGATAATGTTAGTCAACTATGGAACAACGATTACACATACCTAAATTCTTTTGTGCCACCTTTCTCTTGCTTTTCTTTTTCTCCACTTCATTTGCTCAGCAATCCATTTCTATTGAAGCCAGTAAAGACAATACGCTTTATGAGCAGGGTGAAGGAGCTACCAGTAATGGAGTAGGCACAGAATTATTTACAGGAAATATAGACAGAGCGACTAATGCGTTAAGAAGGGCCCTTATCCAATTTGATCTCTCCCAGATTCCGGCAGGTGCCACTATTGAATCTGCTACCTTAAATATTTTTGTTAGCAAGATTCCTCCTGGTGCAGGAGCAACTCCATCCACCCTTCACAAAATTACCAGTGATTGGGGAGAAGGCACCTCTAATGCAGGTACTGATGGTGGGAAAGGAACGTTTACCACTGACAATGATGCTACATGGATTCACACCTTTTCTCCTGCTAGTACCTGGACTACTCCGGGTGGGGACTTTGAAGCTACAGCCTCAGCAAATACAGAACTGGCGGGTGTAGGTGCCTACAGCTATTCAGGGGAAGGCATGGTGGCCGATGTTCAAGCCTGGCTTAATGACGCTGACGCTAACTTTGGCTGGATGATCAGAGGGAATGAGGGAGTTAGGTTGACTGCCAGAAAACTGGTATCCAGAGAATCTGGCATAGCTGAAAGAAGGCCTACATTAGTAGTCACATACACTGGAGGTACTTCTACCAATATAGATAACGTACAGGCAGTAAGTCTCAGAGTCTTCCCTAATCCAAGTGTAGATGGAAAAATCAGAGTAGAAGCTGACGGACTCACGGTAGGTACCGTTAGCATGAGTGTCATTAACCTGGTAGGTCAGCAGCTGATCAATCAGGAAGTAAGTGTACTTGGAGGAAGAGTAGGAGAAGATCTCGACCTATCTAACTGGGGATCTGGTATCTATTTCATCCATTTCAAAACTGAAAGTGGAACCAGAACTCAAAAGGTTATCGTTAGATAGGTTTCTTCCCAAAAATATAGATAAGGGTCCTTTCGAGGACCCTTTTTTTATGCCTTTTCTTAGGGAAAATTACAGAGGCCCTAAATTGAATAGATTATTGACAACCTAAGATTGTTATTCACGTATTTAAGAACTTAAATACGATAACATCTGGAATACTACAGCAGTTAATTCTCTGCACTACACGAAACTCACTCGCCAGAATGACAAAAGTAATTTGGTTCACATAACCTTATTGAGATTTTGCGAGCATGGATACCAGACAACAAGTAGCAGAAAAAGATTTTGTAAGCATTTCTGTTATAGATCAAGAGGGGAATACCCACCAACTGGATGCACCTACAGATATGGGCATGAACTTGATGGAAACCATTAAAGCCTATGATCTTCCTATGAAAGGTACTTGTGGTGGTATGGCTTTATGTGCGAGCTGCCATGTGTATGTAGAGAGTAATCATATCCTAAGGCCCCGAGAAGATGCTGAAGACACAGCCCTGGATATGGCATTGGAGGTAGACGAAGAGAAAAGCAGACTTTGTTGTCAAATCCCGGTATCTGAATCTCTTGAAGGCCTGGTCCTCAGAATGGCGCCTGAAGGAGAATAGCCTGATTTTTCCCTCATTTCACCAATTTGGTAAAAAGTACTACTTCTCAGGAAGGAGGTAAGGTATTTGAAGAATTCTATAGTCTCTATTTCTATAGTTGGTTTACTAATATCTACTCCTATGTCCAAACAGAAAATTCTATTCTGGACAATTCTTCTTTGTTCAGGATTAATGGCCTGCAACCCTATCTCTGAGCCTAACAGCCAAAAGCCCATTTCTGCTGCTAATCTAAACTTGCCAGATGGATTCATGGCAGAGCTCCTGTATGCACCTTCAGCACAGGCCCAGGGCTCATGGGTATCCATTACCAAAGATGATAATGGCCGACTGATAACTTCTGATCAATACGGCAATCTGTATAGAATGACCCCACCCAGAGTCGGGAAGTCTCTCCGAAAAAATGACATAGAAACCCTGGCCGTAGAGATAGGGCATGCACAGGGTCTATTGTATGCGTTCAACAGTTTATACGTGTCAGTAAATGCAGAGGAAGGGATAGGAAACAGAAGTAGTGGCCTCTACCGATTACAGGATACAAATGGAGATGATCAGTTTGACAAAATCACTCAACTAAAGTCCTTTGAAGGAGAGGGCGAACATGGACCACACGCTATTGTTCTTGGGCCAGAAGGTAAGCACTTATATGTCATAGGTGGCAATCATACAGACCTTCCGGAAATGGATACCTACCTCAGACCTGCTAACTGGCAGGAAGATCAACTCTTTCCTGTGTTAAAAGATCCCAGAGGACATGCAGCTGATAGAACAGCCCCCGGTGGCTGGGTAGCCCGTACTGACGAAGAAGGAAGCGAGTGGACCTTATTCTCTTCCGGCTACCGAAATCCTTATGACATGGCCTTCAATCAGGATGGAGAGCTTTTCGTGTTCGACTCCGATATGGAATGGGACATGGGCATGCCCTGGTATAGACCCATCAGGTTATGTCATGCAGTAGCAGGCAGTGAATTTGGATGGCGGACTGGTTCTGGAAAGTTCCAGCCCTACTATGAGGATAATCTCCCGCCGGTTGTCAATATAGGTCAAGGTTCCCCCACAGGAGTATTATACGGTAAATCTTCTCATTTTCCCTCCCGCTATCAGGATGGGATGTATCTCTTTGACTGGAGTTTTGGGACAGTTTACTACGTAACCCTATCGGCTGAAGGTAGCACCTACAAAGGCATAAAAGAAGAATTCCTTTCCGGGGTGCCTTTCCCAGTGGCAGACGGAGTCTTTGGAGAAGATGGAGCTATGTATATAGTTACAGGAGGAAGAAGGGGCGTTTCTGGTTTATACAGAATTAGTTATCCCGAGCCAAGTACGATTAGTATGGTACGGTATGAAGATAATGAATCTGAGAGAGGGTTAAGGGAATTGAGAAGCCAACTAAGTCAGACTTACAGCAGTCCGTCCGTATCAAACATAGACCTCCTTTGGGAAAACCTAAACCATACGGATCGTTTCATCCGATATTCAGCTTTTACCGGCCTGGAACACCATCCCTTAGATCTATGGAAAGCCAAATACCTCAAAGAAACGCTTCCAGATAGACTCATCCCTGCCTCCATGGCGCTAGCCCATGTGGGATCTGAAAAGGAAGCCAATCTAGCCTATACAAAGCTGGGATTGATCTCTTTCAAGAAGTTATCAGATGAGCAAAAGCTCTCCTTCTTAAGAGCCTTGGAATTGGTAGCCATCAGGCTGGACTCACCAGGACCAATACAAAAAGCCCTTTTCAGGGACAAGCTAGGCAAAGCCTTTCCTACTACCAATGACCAACTCAACCAGGAACTGGCGAAGCTGCTTGTATTTCTGGAGAAAAATGGCGTTCAGGAAGACATACTGGATCTTATGGACCAAAAAGCCAGTGAAAAAGAGGACGGTATTTATATAGGGGAAAATATTACTGCCAGAAGTGAACAGTATGGGCCCGACATAGAAAATATGCTCAAAAACTTCCCTCCTACCCAAAATGTATCCTACGCCAATTACCTTTCTCAGGCAAGTAAACATTGGGAGCAGGAAAGCCTGAGCAGATACTTTAACTGGTTCTATGAAGCCACTTCCAGGTCAGGAGGTATGAGCTATAGAGGTTTTATCGATAAGATAAGGTTGAGCACCCTGGATAAGCTCTCCGAAGAACAAAAAATAGCCCTGGGAGATTTGGCCAAGAGTTGGGATAGCGGTATAGATCTGAGCAAGCTCCCTCAGCCAAAGGGGCCAGGAAGAGATTACAACAAACAGGAGGTAGGTCGACTGATAGGAAATCGTAGCCCTTTAAGCCCCGACTATTCTCAAGGAGAAATATTGTATGAAGCTGCCTTATGTGCAGCTTGTCATCAGATGAATGGCAAGGGCGGTAACGTAGGACCAGACCTTTCGCAGGCCTATACCAGATTCAACAACTGGAGTCTGCTGGATGCGATTTTCTCCCCCAGTCAGGAAGTATCCGACCAATACGCTTCTACCATCCTGACCCTTAATGATGGAGAGAAAGTCATAGGTAGACTGATGGATGAAACTGCTGATAGCATCTCCATCGGGATCAGTATTTATGACCCCTCATTGTTGAAAACGGTTAGCCTGTCAGAGGTAGCAAGTAGAGAGAAATCTGCCATTTCTCCTATGCCTCCAGGACTGCTTAATCGCTTAAATGAGCAGGAAATTGTAGACCTGATGGGGTATATACAGTCGGGAGGAAACTCTTCTCATGAGCTATACCAGAAGAGTAAATAGGGTTGAGCCTTTCTGATCATTATTAGTATCTGATTATCTCTTCTTCAGAAAGGACAATATCCGACTGGAATCTGAGATCAATATGTTTGCCAGTGAGGGTTTCCAGCATAGGGATCAGCATATTCTCTGCCTGTACCCTACTGTTGGCCAGTATTCCGGATTCCAGCGCAGATTTAAGTACCTGTTTCTCTGCTTCTTTGTAAGCAGCATCCACCAATTCTCCTCCATACAAAAAGGTGTATTCTGTTTCATATACCCTGGAACGCTGGTGGTCTATTTTATGGTAGCATACCTCAGGCTCGGGAAGAATAACCTGAAGCGTATCTCCCTGTAAAAGCACCTTGCTGCTGTCTATTTTGGTGAAGTCAACGCAGGCTACCGTTTCTCCCTGAACGAGCAATACTACCTTGGGATCAGGTAACCATTCCCGCATGATCTCATGAGAAACGATATCAGAAAACTGATACTTTAATAATTCCATTTTGCCCAAACCTTCTATTTTTTCCAGGACTACAGTATGGGTAACTACAGGAACTTCTTCGGGAAAAAGGCGAAATTGGCTGAGGTAGTACATACCGCCTGCCAATCCAAATCCAATGAAGGCTAAAAACCAGGGGAGAATTCTCAAAACGTTGTTTATTCCTTATACTCGTAACATACAAGAAAGTTGGCAATATACATATGCTTTCAGGGGAGAATACAGTTCTGTATCACAAAAAGACCCACTAAGTTTGATACGTCCGCTAAGAAATGTATCTTTGAAACGGATTTTCTCCAGATATGAAAGCAGCAATTTTTTGTAAAACCACCTTTGATAAGGGCGAACAAGCTCTGCAGACAGAACTGCTGGAAAGGCTGGCCATCAGAAAAGGATACGAGGTAGAACATTCCGTTGAAGAATCATGGGAAACACATCCCGGGAGATCTGAAGGCCTGGCTTCCCTCCTAAAATATGCTGCTGAAGGGAAGTACCAGCTTCTCATGATCAATCAGCTTACCCAAATGGGAAGAAAGCCGCTTGAAATCATGAATTGGATAGATCTGTTTCACAGCCAGCAAGTCTCCATATACATACATGACCTGGGGTATCAAACCCTGGAAGAAAGTGGTCAATTACATCCAGATTTTTATCCCGTATATAACCTTCTTCAAGGCTTTGTGCTCCAGGAAAGGGACATTAAAAGTCTACGGGTAAGAAGGGGGCAACAACTGGCCAAATCAGATGGCAAGCATATAGGAAGACCCATAGGATCTACAGAAACCAGAAAACAGGTATTGGAAAAGTATCCTGAAGTATTGGCTGCTATAAAGAAGGGGCTTAGCTTGCGGCAGGTATCTTCAAAATGTGGGGTTTCTGTCAATACCGTCCGCAAGGTTAAAAAAGCCCTTCTGCCGCCCAAGCCGTTAAAACAGCTTACATTTTTCTTTGAAAACGAGGCTGTATAAGCAGCCTCTTATCTTATCTCAGGAATTCATCAAACAGTATGCTGACGTAGTACTGCCTTCCGATGAAAGGCCCGCCATACATAGTTTGATATTTGTCGTTTAACAAGTTAGTAGCTCCCAACTTCAGGATGGACTTCACATTGTCTATCTTATAATGAATGGCCGCATCTATCACCTGAAAACTGGCTATATCTCCTACCCCGAATGGCGACTGCCATTCATAAGAATCTGACCATCTGTAATCTATCTGGAATCCAAAGTTCTCCACCATATTGCGGTTAGCTATCATGGCATGAAATCTATGCTGAGGCAGGTTGAAGGAAGGAAGGAATTCAGGGTTTTGCTTGATCGCTTCCTCCGCATTATACTCCGCATACATATATGAGGCTTTCAATCTATATCCAAGTGGTGCTGACCATTCTATGGCTAACCCTGCTCCCGTAGAGGAGATTCTTTCAGGTACATTTGCGTATAGAGAGAATACTCTTCCCGCTACCGGACTAATGGCATTTCTCCTCGTAACCAAATCCTCATAGGTACTGAAGTATACATTCAAGTCTAGGTAAAACTGATCTTCCAACAAGCCTTTGTATCCTAGTTCTATGGTAGAAATCTGTTCCTGTCTTAGGGTTTCAATAGAGGCCGGGACCAATACACTTGGATCCATACCTCCTCCTGCCACGAAGGCTTGAAAAGAAGGAATGGTAACCAGGCTTTCCCGAATCACAATCCCGTCCAGAATTACGCCATCTGCATTCTGATAGGTGTAATTCTCCAGGTTATCTTCTGTCCCTCCCAAGATAATAGCCTCTCCTAAATCCAGGGCTATGTATGACTCCTGAGAAGCAGGATTTCGGAATCCGGTCTGATAACTCAATCTAAAGTTATGCTGTCTGTTTTCTCCCAGAGAAAGTACCCCTGCTATACGAGGAGTAATCCTGGCTTTATAATTAGAGTTCTTGTCAAAACGTAAAGAGGCTCTTAACCTTAAAGGTACCTCATCATCATTAGGAGCCGTAGATGTCTGAAGGTAGGCACCTGTTTCAAGTATATCTATCGGATCCCCAAACCCATTAGGTCCATCGTTAAAAAGCTCTCCATCTGAGTCCAGCAAATATCTCCTCACACTTCCCCCTAACTGTAGGTTCCAGCCACCTAACAACTCACTTAGGTCAGAGTTAAATTCTCCATGAATCAGGGAAGATTGATCAATGAATTTAGATCCCCCTGTTCTAATATCAGGATTGGCCAGGGTAGCGGAAAGGAGTTGTTTAAACTCATT
>JBCBKZ010000760.1:0-3047 GCA_038520955.1 Bacteroidota bacterium
GTTATAAACTTTTTCAAGTTGCAAATTGAGACGTATTTTGCTTATTAGTAATCATCATCTCGGCTAGCATATAAAGAATACAGATGAGCAACGAAATTTTTCCATCTAAAGACAGTATCCTTAATAAGACTCACTCCGCTTTCTTCCCCAAGCACCAGCAAGCGGTGTACAAACGTCTGGAGGACAAGCACACCTCTGTAGAAGTGGAGGATGACCCTTTGGGAACACAGATGGTTATTAACCTGGGTCCTCAGCACCCAGCTACACATGGTGTATTAAGAGCGGTTCTACAGGTAGATGGAGAAAGAATCACCAAATCTGTCGTAGATGTTGGATACCTACACAGAGGAATAGAAAAGATAGCCGAGAACAAGACTTTCCAGGAGTTCATGCCTTACACAGACCGCATGGACTACCTTTCCCCTTATTCTAATAATGTAGCCTACTGTCTGGCCGTAGAAAAGCTGGTAGGAATAGAAGCTCCTCCGAGAGCTCAGTATATCAGAACGTTGGCTTGCGAGCTGGCGCGCATTTCCTCTCATCTACTATGGATGGGTACTATGGTCATGGATGCAGGAGCTATTTCCATGTTCATGTGGACCTTCCGAGAGAGAGAGATTCTGTATGATATCTTTGACAAAATGGCTGGGGTAAGATTTACCGTGAGCCATTGTAGAATAGGAGGAATACAGTTCGATCTGGAAGAGGATGTCATCCAGACCATCAGGGAATGGAATGACAACTTTAAAAAAGAGCTGGCTGGGTGGAGAAAGCTTCTCGCCAACAATGGTATCTGGATTAACAGGAACAAGAATGTTGGAGTTCTTACGGCTGAGCAAGCCATAGACCTGGGGATCACAGGACCTAACCTACGCGCTTCCGGCGTAGCTCATGATATCAGGGTTTTTGAGCCTTATCTGGTATATGATGAGTTGGACTTCAATATTGCCATCCGAGAAGAAGGAGACTGTCTGGCCAGGTACCTGGTACGTTTAGATGAGATGGAAGAAAGTGCCAAGATGCTTGATCAGCTTATTGAGAAAATGCCTGCGGGAGACATACGTGTAGATAACGCTAAGCACACCTATGCCTCCAAAAACGAGGTTTACTATTCCATGGAAGGGATGATTCATGACTTCATGATGACGGATGTAGGGGTAATTCCTCCTGAGGGGAAAGAAATCTATCATGCCATTGAAGCCCCTAAGGGTGAACTTGGCTTCCACCTGGTATCTGACGGAACAGGCTCTCCCTGGAGATGCAAAATCAACTCTCCCTCCTTCACCAACCTTCAATCATTAGAAACTATGATGGAAGGAAGTATGCTGGCTGATACGGTGGTATTGATTGGATCACTGGATCCAGTAATGGGAGAAAGCGACAAGTAAGCTTACGTATTTTCTGGAAATTTTCACGCAAGGACGTTAGCATGTGATCACATATTGATCACCATAAACTCTACACGTCTGTTTTTCTGACGACCGGTATAAGAGGTGTTAGGAGCTATGGGCCTGTACATGCCGTAGCCTTTTACTCTGAGTCTGTCTCCATCTATCCCCTTTGACATCAAATAGTCTCTTACGGCATTGGCCCTGTTCAGGGATAACTCCACTTTCTGGTCTTTATTCCCGGTATTATCTGTGTGTCCGCTAACTTCGATGACTACCCTTGGATTAAGCTCAAGGAAGGAGTGTAGTCTCTCCAGTTCAGGGAAGGAGCCAGATAGTAAATCCCACTTTCCTGTATCAAAGTAAATGTTCCGTAGAATTAAGGTGCTTCCTATGCTGATAGGCTCTAGCTGAATATTCCTGGCTATGGACCGCCTATTCTGAAGGGTATCCATTCTCAGGTCTTGGCCAAAAAACAGATAGCCGGGAGAAAGTACATTTATGCTGATTAACCCATAAGTAGGTAGCAGGGTAACAAAACTGCCGTCTCCCTCTGTACTTGCCTTGCCCAGCTGGGCAAGGGTTTTATTTTCCGTAAGGGTAATGCTGGCTTCCAGGGGTTTTCTACTTCCCTTTGCGTAGACATTTCCTTCCAGTGCAGGAGGGGTAATAAATGGTTTCACTCCCGACCTTTTAGGGTCAGAGAAATTACATAGCCAGATGTCAAGATTACCATTATGCCCGGGTAGCTGTGTTCCCTCCTCCAACTGTTCTGAGAATCCCACGCCGATGAATCCGCCTTTAGGCAATTCTTTCACCGACATCATCATATCCTTTCCCTCATAGCCCAGTGTCCTGCTCCATACTTCATTCCCAAAAGCATTTGTCTTGATGACCCATCCATCATAGTAGCCGTTATTGGCGAGCACATCTCCATTGATGGAGCGCGCCATTCCACATAGTAGATAGCCTCCATCATAGGTTTGGATGACTTTACTTCCTCCGTCAGCTCTGGACCCGCCAAAGGTTTTGCTCCAGATCACTTCCCCTTTATTGGTGGTTTTGAGGAGCCAGGCATCTCCTTTGCCTTGTTGTTTCTGAATATGGATAGAAGTAGAAAAAGTAGTTCCTGCCATTAGCAGGTTCCCATCTGCATCTATGATTACATCATGCACATCATCATTCGCCTCACCCCCTATGGTACTCTGCCACATGATATTTCCTACTGCGTCCAGGCCCAGGACCCAAACATCTTTCTTCCCAAAAGCATCTCCTTTATCTCCATTTCGAGAGGAGGAAGCGCTTACCACAGTATATTCTTCTCGGGTAACTTCTTTCAGGGCTACTATGCGTTCATTAGCGTCTCCCCCTATATGTCTTTCCCAGAGAATAGATCCCCTTCTATTGAGTTTAGCTATCCAACATTCGAGTCCATTATGTCTGTCTGAGAGCATATTGCCGTTCATGGAGCCTGACTCTCCTCCTATCAAAAATCCTCCGTCAGAGGTTTCCAGGATCGCAAACCCTCTATCATTTCCGGTTCCGCCATAGTTCTCAGCCCATTCTATATTCCCTAAATCATCTAATTTGACCACCCAAATGTCTAGCTGTCCATTAGGCCTGTTTATGTCTCCATCTTGAGAGCCAGTAGTCCCAATG
>JBCBKZ010000761.1:0-3044 GCA_038520955.1 Bacteroidota bacterium
CCCTGAAGGGGTAAGAGTATCTTTTTACTATGGATTTAGCAGTGAAGTTGGAGGAGGAGAATATGAAAGAGAAAGTAGTTTTAGCCTGTATGAAAATGAGGTGGAGCCTCATATGGTAGGAGGGGTAAGCTTACAAGAAAAACTTGACGAACTTAGGCTCACGGGGGGGGTATTAGAAATTCAAGACAATGCAACTTATTCAGAAACACCCGTCATAAGACTGGGAGCAGGTACCATATTAGAAATTAGAGCTGCGAATCAGAAACGGGCCTACTGGCAACTAAATGGACCCTTACTCATTGAGGCTGAAGAAGGAGCAGAACTATTCTTGAATGGATTAATTATTTCAGGTGGTCCAGTGGTGATAAGTCAAGCCTTACGTTCATGTACTATTCGCCATTGCACATTAGTTCCCAATATGGAGGTGGTAAATATTGATGAACTATCTCCGGAGATTTTGACTAACAGTAAATTAGTTATTTCATCAGATGAGACCCTAGTCAATATCGAAAAATCCATCATTGGAGGAATCGTATTTGCAGAGGGGGCGAGATTGGTAGTTGATGATAGTCTCATTGATGGAGGAGCTATCGAATCATATTCCTGTACAGGTACAGATGATATAGGAGGAATCTTAGTGACCAGGAATAGTACTTTCATTGGAAGGGTCAAGATCCGGGTCATGGAACTTGCCTCAAATGGTATTTTTCTGGCTACTGAACAAGATCCCTTGAATCTGGAACCCCCTATTTGGGTAGAAAGGCTACAGGAGGGGTGTGCTCGCTTCTCCTATTTTCCGCCAGGCTCCAGGGTACCAAGGCCTTATAGATGTCAACCCACTAATTTACAAGATGCTCCAAGGGTTAGGCCTATACTAAATAGTAAAGAATATGGAGACCCTTCCTACGGTCAACTAAGTTTGCATACCGCTGACGAAATAGCCAAGGGTTCAGATGACGAATCTGAAATGGGCCTATTCCATCATTTATATCAACCTCAAAGAATTAACAACTTACAAATTCGACTTAGCGAGTATTTAAGGTTTGGACTTGAGGCTGGGATATTCTTTGAGTCATGACTAATTACCCATAAAGCAACATTCACCACACACAAGATAACCCCCCATATTATGGCAAGCGATATATCACGTAGAACATTTGACCCAACGAAACACTATAGTGGAGTGGTCATGCAACAGGGGAGAGTCCTGCTGGACAATGATTGGAATGAACAATTAGATATTTCCAATTACAGACAGCAGCTTCAAACCCAAGATGTCATTGGAGAATGTGGCGTACCAAAAGATACGGACTCTTTCTTGATCACAATAAGTCCTGACCAAACACAGCTCCTAATCTCTCCTGGAAGAATATATGTTGGGGGCCTACTTTGCGAATTAGCAGAACAGATCACCTATTGGGATCAACCGTATTATTTTCCGGAAGATACCCTGGAGAGCCCCCCACTTAGCCCCCCACAAAATCCGCTAGACTTACCAACAGGCAATTTCATGGTATTTCTGGAGGCTTGGCAGCGTGAGCTCAACTATTTGGATGATCCCTTAATACAGGAGGTAGCTTTAGGCGAAGCAGATACAACTACTCGCTTACAAACCGTATGGCAGGTAAAACTGCTTGAAATAAATCCCGGATCTCCCCCTCAATTCCAAAAGGAAACTCATCTTGAATGGCAACAATTAATCGCCTCACCTACTGGAAGGCTAAATGTTAGAACACAAAGCAACAGCCCGCAGGAAGATCCTTGCTTACTGCCTCCAAGGTCGGGTTACAAAAGTCTCGAAAATCAGACCTATAGGGTAGAAATCCATCAAGGAGGACCCAATTTAGCCTCAACTACTTTTAAGTGGTCCAGGGAAAATGCATCTGTAGAAACCATTATTGAAAAAGTTGATGGGAGTGTGCTTACCGTTGATGAAATTGGAAAAGATGAGGTCCTTGGATTCGCGGGGAATCAGTGGGTTGAAATTGTGGATGATAGGAGTACGCTTTCTGGTGAGTCCAGGCCACTTGTTCAGATCAGTTTTGTAGATCCTGCTACCAGAGAAATCCATCTATCCTCTACTCCTGAAGTTGGCATTGTAAAGGGACAACTGAAACTGAGAAGGTGGGAGCAGTCCGGTGAAACAGCTACTGTTAATGGCGTATCTCCTACAAATGGATGGATAGAGTTAGAAAGGGGAATACAGGTACAATTTTCCGGAGGTAGTTATAAATCTGGCGACTATTGGGTTTTTCCTGCCAGAACGGCTACAGCTGAAGTCGAATGGCCTCCCTATGAAGTGCCAAACCTTTCCCCCATTCCACAGGCTCCTATGGGGGTTCCCCACTACTATTGCCCTTTGGCTTTCTTACGTATTCCTGATAACAACGGAACCCCAGAAGCTATAGATTGTAGGCCTGAATTTCCACCTTTAACCCACATAGAGGCTGAAGATGTATTTTTTGATAATTCGAACTGCAATTGGCCGAATGTTCAGAACGTGCAACAGGCTTTAGACCTACTGTGCCTAACTAATGATATTAGAGAACACAATAAGTTTATGCATGGCCATGGCGTAGTTTGCGGGCTCAAAGTAAGCTGTGGACCTAATCGAGAACAAGTACATATCAGTAACGGGTATGCCCTGGACTGTGAAGGGAATGTCATAAAGGTGAATCGCCAGAATGGATTTTCATATGATTTAGTCCAGCAGGCAAACCTCATCGGACTCCTGGATGATGGAGGGAATGGTCAAATATGTATGTCTATTTCCGCTAATGGCATGATGGAGCCGATGATTGCATTAGAACCATATAAGAAAAAAGACTTTTGGGAAGAAGTATTGGAAGATAGTATTCTGAAAAAATTCTACGAGGAATGTATTGAGAATTTAATTGTGTTCTTAAGGGAGGAATTTACGTTTAACCTAACGGAAGAAGTTCCCGTCCCCAAAAAGCAACGTTTACTGACAGCCCTAATTAACCTGATTTTCCAATTAGTTAATCCAGATAAGGCTTCTTATATCTATCTATCAGGGGTAAATG
>JBCBKZ010000762.1:0-3042 GCA_038520955.1 Bacteroidota bacterium
CCATTATCCACCTAATGGAAAAATGGGGGGAGAATATCCCTCCTCATTCCTAGCTAGCGACTGGCAGATGTTCTGCTAATTACTTTTGCCTATCTTTACATATGTGGCTTTCTACCGTTTTTCTACGCATTCAAAAAACCTCCTGGTTGCTATGGCTCTGCATAGGGATTTGCATCATGGTGCCCTTTATGGATCTTCTGGAAGCTCATCTAAAGTCCTTTTCCTTCTATCTTTCTGAGTCCCTCCTATTCAGTTTGTTTTGGTGGTTATTCATCCCAGGCCTGCTTGTCATACGGCAGCTTTCCATCCCATCGGTGATGAAATGGAGCCTTCCTTTTTTAGCCGTTCTTGCTCATACCCTACTTTTCTCACTCCTGGTTGGAGGTATTTCGACTTTATTTCGTTCCCAAGGATATGGTATACATAGTACGTTTACCTATGCAATTTTGGAGCATGGTATTTCTGCATTACTGATATACGGACTAGCCTTCTTTTTCCTGAGAAAAGAATCCTCTACCAGAATACCGCTAGCTGAACGGAAAGCAGATTACCTGTGGGTTTCCTATCGTGATGAAAAAGTAAAGCTTGCCCTGTCTGAGATAAGATATGTAAAAACAGAAAGGCCCTACCTCGCCCTCATCACTCAGGATAGAAAGTACCTCTTCAGTAGTAGTCTCAAAGGCTTTAGGGAAGAATCGGCTACACCAGATTTTGTCCAGATCCACAAAAGTACCCTCATTAATGCCAGCTATATAACCTCCTTTCGGTCCCGGAAGAATGGAGATTATGATTTCTTTCTGAAGGGAGATCATAGGGTAAGAGCCAGCAGACACTTCAAGCAGCACTACCTGCATCTCATAAGCTCCTCCTGACAGCTATTCATTCCCTCCACTCAGCTTATTCACTTGGGTTAAGTCATTCTGAGACGCTTTCTTGGGGAAAATCTGAGTCATGCGAGCATACCATTTGTTGATTGTCTGTATCCTTTTCCTTTCCTCTAAGGCTTATTCTCAAGGAGAAATAGGAGGTCCATGTCAAGGATGTGAAGCCATACATGAATATGGCATTAGGACCTTAACACACATTGATACCCTGCCTGGCTTTCATGAACATGAACCCAAGTTGGTAGTAGAAGGAAGGGTCTTTCAACAGGATGGCATAAGCCCGGCAAAAGGAGTTATCCTGTATATGTATCACACGAACCGGAAGGGGATTTACGAAGCCAGAGCAGGAGCAACAGGATGGGCTAGCCGACATGGATACATACGGGGCTGGGTAAGGACAGGCCCGGACGGCTACTATCGCTTTTACACCTTCAGGCCTGCCCCATATCCTGGCGGAAAAGAACCTGAGCATATTCATCTTACGGTAAAGGAAGTTGATAAAAAGGAGTACTACATGGACAGCTTCTTCTTCACAGATGATCCTTTATTAACACCTGAAGAAATAGCTACACATGATCACAGAGGAGGCTCAGGTGTAAGTACGCCCAGTATGAAAAATGGAATGCTAACGGTTACACGCGACATCATTCTCGGGAAGAATATTCCGAACTATCCTTGAAGCTTTCTGAACTACTCTGCTAATATCTTATTGAGTAATTTACTAATCTCCTCTGCTCTTGTCATCACCATGACATGTTCTCCACCTTCTATCAGGTAGTCATAGTTGATGTGCTTGATGGGAAGGGTATGATCTTTGTCTCCGTGAATATGGATGATTTTATCAGAATGGGTAGTTCTCTCCCACTCCAGTATCATAGCGGTGGCCTCTTTCAGGAATCGGCTACTTTTATCCCGCAGCATTTGCTGGAATAGGTGATTATTCTCTTTCCCTGCCGGCTCCAGGATGGGTTGAAGCACTCTGGCCCCGAACCTGATAATCTGGCCAGGGATTATCTTGTAAAGTGGTAACTTCCTCTGAAGGGTATACCGAGAAGGTAACTCCTGCCTCCCTTTAGCACTGGAGATGATAATCACCTTCTCTACAGGGATCATGTCTGCAAGTTCTGTCGCCAGCATCCCGCCCAAGGAAACACCAATCAATATGGAAGGCTGACTGGTATCTATTTGATCTGCCAATATATGGGCATAGTCGGACATACTCATACCCTTTGCAGGGTCTACATATTCTATGGGCTGAATAACATACTCTCCCTCAATTCGGATTTTGCTAAAAAGCCTTTCATCTGCTCCTTGTCCAGGAAGTAGGTATACAGGTATTTGGGCCATGATCTTTCCGCTCATCCCCACAAATAACAGACAATACAGGAGAATTCTCATACCTATTCATGGAATCAGGAAGAGCTTTGTGAAACCCTTTTCCTTTGAATATTTCCTCTTAGCCTCCGTTTACCTACTTTAGTCTTATCACCCAATTAGCATACTTATGAGCCTTCCACGTATTTCGCTGAATCTATTCCTCCTGTTAATCCTCTCTCTAACTACTATTCAACCCCTTCGCGCCCAGGAAGATATTATCAAACAGGAATTTTCTGACTATTATGAGCTGATTAGAAATCAGGAAATAGATAAGGCCATGGATTATATTCCTGAGGAGTTCTTCGACTTATTTCCGAGGGAAACCATGATAGCTGCCATGAAACAGGTCTTTAATACACCAGGGTTGGAGTTTCAATTTGGTCCTTTGACCATCACAGAAGTTTCTACTCCCTCTCTGATGGAAGGTAAATGGTATGCTATGCTGAATCATATAGGGGAGATGGACATGAAGGTAGATTCACCTGAAGATTCTACCGCCACTGAAGCGGATAAGCAGATGTACCAGGAGATCATGATGAATGCCTTTGAGGAGCAGTTTGGGGAAGGCAATGTAAGCTATAATGCAGAAACCCAGTTCTACCATATCAATGCCCTCAAACGAGCTGTAGCCATTTCTCCTAATGGACAAACAGACTGGAAATTCATTGTAGCAGAGAAAAAGCAACTTCCATATCTAAGAAGAATCCTTCCAGAGAAACTAATGGATGAACTGGATAAGTAATTTCCAATCATACTATCCTTTAGAAGTCAGAAGATTTTG
>JBCBKZ010000763.1:0-3030 GCA_038520955.1 Bacteroidota bacterium
TAGAAGAGGGAAGCTCCTTCAGAAAAGGAAGAAATCTTTGAGTCCTAAGATTCGCAAAGGGGAATAGGAAATAGCTCATATAGAAAAAGGGGCAAAAAATCTTTTGCCCCTACCTTTTTTCTTTCGGCTAGTTTTACGGCTTGGAGAAACTATCCAATCCGGGCTGATAAAGCTTGAAGCCTGTGCGGGCTTTCTCTATGTCCACCATTACTTTCACTTCCTGTAGTAACTGCTTAGCGTCATAAACGATTCCATCCTTAATGGTGTATTTTACGCCACCTACGCGTACCACCTCATTATCGTCATTCAGCTTGATGGCACCTGTACCGTATAATACTTTCAGGTTTTCCAGCGGATTTTCTTCTATGAGAATCATATCTGCCATTTTGCCTACTTCTATGGTTCCTATTTTGTCGTCAAGGCCCAAAGATTTGGCACCCATAAGGGTGGCTGACCTGATGACTTCCATGGGGTGAAAGCCTGATTCTCTGAGTAACTCCAACTCACGTATATAGGCAAAACCGTATAGCTGAAAAATATAGCCGGAGTCTGAGCCTGTGGTTACTTTTCCTCCACGATTTTTGTACTCATTTACAAAGGTCATCCAAAGACGGTAGTTCTCTTTCCAGTCTACTTCCTCCTCTGTACCCCAGTAATGCCAGTAAGAACCATGTGAGATTTTACTAGGCTGGTAAAAAGCCCAAAGGGAAGGGAGCGTATAATGCTCATGCCATTCTGCTCTGCGTGCACGCATGAGATCACGGCTGGCCTCATAAATGTTAAAGGTGGGATCTATGGTAAAACCCAAGTCCAGGAGCGTATCCATCACAGCATTCCAGTGAGCTGAGTAGGGCTCGGCGGCCTGTTTCCATAGTTTGCCAGCCTCCCCAAAACGGTCTTGCTCATTTTGGTAGTTGTAGTCCAGCGGATAGTTCTGGACTATCCGGTCGGTAAAGAGGGCTTCAGGCAGCCCATACCAGTGTTCCATACTAGTTAGGCCCATTTTTGCGGAGTGGAGGACGTTCAACCACGCTACGTTCGTCTGAGCATGGTGGCAGGCAGAACGTAGTCCTACCTTTCCCGCTTCATCCAAAGCTGCCGCCATGATATCAGGCCTTGCCCCGAAGAACTTGATGCCCTGTGCACCTTTGGCTGCTATGTCTCTTACCCATGCCCTTGCCATGTCCGCATTGGCAATGGGTTCTTCACTTCCCATCCCAAAGCCGATATATGCCTCTATTCTGGGTGCCACGATTTCATTGGTCTGACTTTTCGCTCTGTGGGTGAGCGTCCAATCCAATCCATTGAAACTACCGGGTTCTCTGACAGTGGTTACGCCATGCGCCATCCAGAGCTTGAACACATACTCTGGCGTAGTTCCTTGGGCTCTTCCTCCTATATGTCCATGCATGTCTACAAATCCCGGAAGTAAGTACATACCTGAGGCATCAATTTCTTTAGCTCCGGGCCTGGCCTTAGGTCTGTTTCTTTCAGGGATATTGGTACCAGGGAATCCTACTACATCTACCTCAGTAATGATATTTCCCTCAACTACTACGTCTACAGGTCCTATGGGAGGCGCACCATTACCGTTGATGAGGATAGCCCCACGTATAATGAGCTGTTCGTGGGGACCGTCTCCCTGATTTCTGTCAGGGGCCATACTCATTTGCGCGAAAGAAATTGAAAAGGAAAGGAGTAGGGCTATAAAAAGGCTAAGCCTCTGGAAGGTAAATGGGTGCTGCATAGTGTCTTACGAAGTATAGGACACAAATTAGTCATTATTTGAAAATAATCTAGGGGCTGGAGAATGAGGAATATTATGAGGGAAATGATTGCTTAGCTTGAATAGTCTCTGATTTGTGTGACACCACAAGGAGTCATACTTATGATTCTTTTTTTACCTCTTCAGCAAAATGGAGTAATACCCCACAAGGGTCCCACACATAGGTAACTATGGCTCCGTAATCTTCTTCTTTAGGAGGATTTACACGTGCTCCCCCAAATTTTTTCTCCTTGAGAATGGCATCCAGATGCTCATACCAAGCTTGGGCACTCTCCACATTCAGGTAGATCATAAAGTTGTTTGCCCACTCTTTCGCGTAGTACTTCTGGAGAAACATACGCTGGCCTGCTATTTCCACTTCGGCCAGACCATCAGATTTCCAGTTGAGTGTCCAGCCCAGGCGGGTATAGAATTCTATGGAAAGTTCATAATCCTTGGTAGGAACAAAGATCTTCAGGTCTTTAATGGAAGGAGTCTGATCAGGCATATCAATAGTTTTAGGGAAATTTACATAAGAAGGGGAGAGAAAAAAACAGCATTGATGGATGCTCTCTACAAGCTTGGGATACAGGAAAAAATTAACCACAGATTTCATTCATGAAATCTGTGGTTCAATATGATATAATACGTTTTATTACCTGAGATTAACTTCCAGCTTCAGGTCGTTCTCCAAATTGTATCTTCTCACCGGACCCTCTGGCAATATTGGCATAGACCAGGGTATAACCAGCTTTCTTGACTGTATTTTGCAGATCCTCTATGGAAACTTCATGCTTATCTGCTATGGTGAACATAAACATGCCGGTTTCATACTCGGTGTCTATGTCCTTCAGGTCTCCAAGCTTTTTGACCTTTTGGACCAGCCCAATAGAGCAAAAGGGACATCCCAGTCCGTCTACCTTCATTTCTACGGCGTCTCTGTCAGAAGATGACTGTGCTTTACTAGCAAAAGAGAAAGCGAATATGATGAATGAAAAAATGAGTATTCTTTTCATGATTTTTTTGAATTGAGTTAAAAAACAAGTCTTGTACTGAGGAAGATGCTGTGGTCCCGTATCTCAGGCTCAGCAAGTTCCTGACTAAGTGGCCACTGGTAGGCCATTTCAAAGGTCATTCTCCCATGGGAATACTGTAAGCCCTGGGCATACATAAGTAGGTAGTCTCTCCTCTCCACAAACCAGCTAGCTTGATACTCAAAGTATAGGCTCAACTGCCTCAGAGGGAAGGACGGCTTAAGTAAGGGT
>JBCBKZ010000764.1:0-3023 GCA_038520955.1 Bacteroidota bacterium
ACCTAAACAAAGCAAGTGATTCTCACCTCCATCTACTTATCAATAATCACTAAACAATTCTCATGAGAAAAGTACAAAAAGGGGACACCATTAAGGTACACTATAGAGGAACCTTAGATGATGGTCAGGAATTTGACAGCTCTAATGGCCGTGAACCCTTGCAGTTTAAAGTAGGAGAAGGAATGGTCATCAAAGGATTTGATGATGGAGTACTTGAGATGCAGGTGGATGAGTCCAAGAAGATCCACATTCCTGCTCATGAAGCTTACGGTGAGGTGAGACAAGAACTCATTTATGAAATAGGAAGAGATCAGTTCCCGGACTCTATCAATCCTGAAGTGGGAATGAGACTGGTTTCTCAAACGCAGGATGGGCAGGAGTTTCCAGTAAAAATAGCGGCGGTAAATGAAGCTACCATTCAGCTGGATGCTAATCACGATTTGGCCGGGAAAGCCCTGAACTTTGAGCTTACCCTGGTAGAGATAGCTTAGTTTCTAACAAAGATTAGGAGGGTAGATTCCGGCTCAGAGTAGATCAGACTGTAGGTAGCCTGAAACTGCTCATTCTTAAGCAATCCGCTTTCATCGGTCCATAGACCATGCAGTGTGATGATGTCCGGCTGAAGGTCCTCAAAAATATAGTTTTCAAATGCGCCCTGATCTTTCCCATAGGTCAGGGCTAATTTTTTATTACACAGGCCAGGTAAATCATAGACTGTCAGCTCTCCTGCTAAGAGGAAACCTCCAGCGTCAGGAGTAAGTACGGTGGGGGACTGAATATCATATCTTAAGGCGACTTCTTTCACCAGCTCCGCTCTGCCCATGATTTTCTGTAAAGGGACTACAGGCTCTTTACTCCTTTCCCAGCTGAGGGAGAACGAGAAGAGAAGGTATGCAATAGCTCCTGCAATAAGCAGTGAGTTGACAATGGGTTTTCTGTTTGTAAGAAAGGGGGCTGTCTGAAGGAAAAGGTCCAGAGAGAGCAAGCCTAACCATATTCCAGCCACAATGAAGAGGGTCGCATATCTATACCAGTCCAGGTGATCATAGGGCATGAGGAGGAACTGGATTGCGCCAATGATTGTCAGCAGAAGAAGGGTCTTCAGTTGACGATTCCAAAGATTCTTTTTCCTTAACCAGATAAGTAAGGCACTTAGCATTATCAGGCCTCCCATTCCTAATGGACCGAAAATCCCCTTAGCCAGATGATGCAGTTTCAGCCACGGAGTTCCATTCTCCATATTTTGTAATCCCTTAGCATAAAAGGTGTTTGGGAGAATATCCTGAAAGTAGCTTAGCCTAAAGAGTTCATAGCCTCCCAGAATAATGATTATCGGGATGAGGTATAACAGGATCTTCTTCCCATAGTCCTGCTGTCCCAATAGAAGAATAGGGGAAGCCGTAATGAGAAGAATGCCTTCTGGTCGGGTTAAAGAAATCAGGCCCACAATCAAGCCCAAGAGTAAAGCTATCTTCTCAGAAAAAGTGGATTGACTTAAGAGATGGATATGGACCAACAACAAGAAAAAATAAAGCCCCGTTTCCAGCCCGCTCACCGACCACTGAACTATGCTGGGATGAGTGGGAATGAGCAGTATGAGGATAACTCCGAGGATAGGAGCAGAGAAGGTGTTTCCATGCTGATTTAGGAGAAAAATAGAAAAAACACAGAAAAGGATACCCAGTAATTTGGGGGTAAAGGGAATAGAAAAAACGCCCATTTTCTGTGTAATGGCCAGAATGCTTACCCAAAGGAAATTAGAGAAGCCTTCTACGGGGGACTTTCCTGACTGGTCTACTAGTCCGTTTCCCTCAGTCCAATTTTGCGCATAGGCTATGCTGATTCCGGCATCATCTACCAGCCAGTCCCCGAGAAAAGAGGCTTGAATGAGAAACAAAAGTAGACTTGAAAGGGCTATGATCCACCAAAAGGAGCGTTTATGAGAAAGCCCTTCCATCAATCACCTATTCTACATGGGCCAGAATGGACCTTCCTGCTTTTACCTTTTGGCCCAGCTCTACCTTGATCTTGCTGTCAGAAGGTACGAGTATATCTATTCTGCTACCGAACCTGATGAAGCCATACTCTGCCCCCTGAGAAACCTTGTCTCCTTCCTCAATGTACCAGCGAATTCTTCTGGCGAGGAAGCCCGCAATTTGCTTGTAGGCGACAGTAACTTTGTCATTGGCAGTAACTACATAGTTCTGCTCATTGTCAGTTGAAGACTTGGGATTGAAAGCCATCAGGAATTTACCCGGCAGATACTTTAGCATTTTCACTTCTCCGCCTATGGGGTTTCTGTTTACATGCACATCCAGAGGAGACATGAATACGCTGATCTGAATGACGGGACCCTTGAAATAGAGGTTATCCTGAACTTCTTCTATCACTACCACCTGTCCATTACAGGGCGAAAGAATATGGTTGGGATTTTCCTCAATCTCAAAAACAGGGTTTCTGAAGAAGTTCAGGATGAGGCCAAAGAAAATGAGGCCTGCTGGAAGTAGAATGGCAGCCACTACGGGATTGATGAGATATCCTCCTCCTATGATGGCTGCTAGTATGATGAAGGTAACGGGGATAATGACATTCCCCTCTCTATGAAGGCGCATATATCTTGCAAGTTTCTTGCGAAGATAGAGGCTTTTCTCTGCTAAGAAAGAAGTTTGGGACTATTTTCCCACTTTTCTATAGATTTCTGAGAGGTCTTTAATCTGGAATTTGCCATACTCTTTGGGCGTGGCAGAGTATAGCACCTCACCTCCATTGGTAGTCACTACTTGTATTTTTTTGACTCTTGGGTATAGGTGTAAGTAGGCTACTCCTTCTTCCTGATCAGCTATAGCTCTTTCTATATCATCTTCAGACACGATGAGGACATTGTGTTTATAGTACTTCTTCAGCTTATCGGCATCCTCTATACCTTCGGGGAGTTCATTAGCATTAATGTACAGTAGATACTCCTTAATTTCCTGGTTGCGTGCGTTGAAGTGTTCTATCTCCAGGTCATCCAGAGTGTCTCT
>JBCBKZ010000765.1:0-3022 GCA_038520955.1 Bacteroidota bacterium
TTTCTATTTCCTTCTCCTGATCTGAAGTTTCAGATACTTTTTCTACACTTTCCATCCTTACCTTATTCTCTACTTTTTTCTCCTGAAGATCCTCATCCCAGCCTTTTAAAGTAGTAATGAGCATCTCTTCCCTCTCTTTCAAGCTATCCAGCATAGCAGGTGAGTCCCAGTTCGCACTACCCGAGTTGTAAGAGTTCATGGCCTCTTCCTGTTCCCGAATCTTCATTTTTAATTCTGCCAATTCCAGGTTTTTATAATGGAGACTATCCTTCATGTCTTCCATGAGGTCATATAGGTTTTGGTCAGAAATATTCCTGATAGAATCCCACTCATATTCTCTACCTGAGGCAGCCGTGATTTCATAGGTAATTTGGATGAGGCTATCCCGCTTAGTCTCCAGGCTACTTTCTACCCTCTTTAACTGGGAATTCACCCGTTGGAATTCAAGGTATTCATATCCAAAAGCACCACTGAAAATAAGTAAGGCAGCTACTCCTCCCCATATTCCGATCCTTTTTATGTTAGTCAGCCTGGTCTCCAGATTTTCTGACTTTTGTCGCTGAGCTTCTTCTATTTCATCTTTGAGCTTTCTGTTCCGTTTGGCCCGGAGGATAGGTTCTATCAGGGTATCATGGCTGATCTCGTAGTTATATCCGCCATATTTATTGGCTTCTCTTCTGATGAGATGGGTATTTACCAGCTTAGCTAGTAACTCATCACTGACAAGCCCTCTCAGCATTTCCCTGTCAAGGCTCACCCTTCTTTGACTATTCTCCAGAATGAGATGCTCTTCTATAAGGGTGATGGCGGCTTGTTTTTCTGCCTCATTATCTAAGTGATCTACCTGGTCCTGGTAGTAGTTTCTAAGAATAGCATTCAGGTCCTCTCCCAGTTTACGCCTGTCCACTTCTGATAGCTTTTCTTCTATCACCTTGGACTCTATAAACTGACAGATGATCTGGAGCTCGAATGCTTCTACTCTTTTGGTAGCTCCTTCTGTAAGAAAGTCCAGAATGGTACTGACAGCATCAGGTGTATAGCGGAAGGGATTGGAAATAAAGTCTCCTTCTTTGATCGCGGGCTCTTCTATGGCTTTTTTCGCCTGCTTCATATCCAGGGGCCTCAGCTCATAGGAAGAGTTGAGAATCTCAGGGATGCAGACCTTAAACCTGTCCATTAAGCTCAACCTGTCTGAACGAATAGCGAACAGGAGCTTGACTTCCAGTTTATTTTCAATTTGGAGTTCCAGTTGATCTTCATACTGAGCATGGAGGTCTTTATTTATGTGTAACTCTCGCTTGAGGTTTTTTCTGAAATCCGGAGGGATTACGCCATAATAAAGGTCTGCCAGCTGTTTTTGGAACTCATCTACTATTTCTTCAGGGTAGGTGTATAGTTCCTCAAACTGGTCAAACACCAGTACATATCTTTTTACTTCCGGTTCAGAGAGATGTAAGCTTTTCAGGGCCTGCCAAAGGCTGATAACCGAAACGGGTACCTGGTCCAACACACTCTCAGGACGCTCCAGCGTCTTATCAAATAGCTCCACAGGGTTCTGCGGCTGATCAGGATTGTAGTTATTGAAGCGGAAGAGGATGATTTTCCGACCCCTGGCTGATTCCTCTGACAGTAAGGGAATGATGCCGGCATGGATGAGAGAGGTCTTTCCCATACCGGATTTACTGTGAAGCACCAGTAGCTTTTCTATCCGCAGGTATCGGATGATTTGGCTTATCTCTTCATCTCTCCCAAAAAATAGATGTGATTGGTTAGCTGAAAAAGGCTGTACGCCTGGATATCTATAGGTAGAAATCGTTGTTTCTGACATGGATGTGAGCTTAAGCAGAGATAAGACTAGTCAATTCCAGTAAACTATTGGTGATTTGGTTAATGATCCTATCAGCTTCTTCATTGCTGATGGTCTTCTGCCTTACCTTTCTGAGGGTTCTGTTAAACCTGCCTGACAATAGTAGCAGGTCATTATAGGCCTCAGAATCTTCTGCATTTTCTAGTATTGGCTCCAAAAAGTCTATGGCTTCTGCTATCTGTCCTTCCTTAATAAGCTGACGGGCTTGTTCGCCAGCAGACATGGAAGAGGTCGGACTGTCTATGGATTTTCTGAGAAGCTCATTCTGTTCGCACTTTTCATAGAGCTGGTCCACAAACTCACTCACGTGATCACAAATGAAGTCCAGCTTAAAGTTATTGGTATAGAAATCTATAGTGTCTGCTTTGAGAATATTCGTTTGCCAGGGACGCGCATAGGAAACTTCTTTCTTATGCGATTCCAATAGCCTCATCAGTATTTTTAAATACCAGCTCTCAAAATCAAACCCCAGGAAGATAAAATTCTGGGCTACCGCTATTTCATTCCTTAGCTGGATAGGCATCTTGATGGTACTCAGTATGGCAAACAGGAAATCAAACAGCTGATCATGGGTAAGGATGAGGGACTCCTTATCATCCATAGACCCAAACAGATTATATAACCATGGTCTGTTGGAGGTAGGACGACCTTCTATTTCCAGGTTTTTTCGATAATGATAGTACCCAAATTCATGCTCATAGCCTTTTTCTGAAAAGGCCTGTGTCATCAGATGATCAGGAGAGATAGAAAGATAAAGGTGGAAAGAGATCTCCATCAGCTTCTGATACATGGGATGAAGCGTTTGCTCTTCATACACCTCGTCTATCAGGTCGGAGAGTATTTTCCGCCAACCTCTTTGGGTTAGTAATTTTTCTGTGAGAACGAAGGGGAGATCTGTGAGCCCTTCCAGGCTCATATTGAGTTCCTTGGCAAGCTTAGAGAATAAAATCTCTGCCAAGGGTTCACCTTGTGTATTCACGATGGCCCCTGGGCCAAGTACGAGGATACACTTTTGCTGTTCAATGGATCCAAGCACTTCGTTCCAGTCATCATCCGACATCTTTCGGTTAATCGGAGCGAGGGGAGTGGTTGTGCTCATGATGAGTTTCATTTTCAGGCCCTTACGAGCCAATACCAAAACTAATGATTATTTGT
>JBCBKZ010000766.1:0-3021 GCA_038520955.1 Bacteroidota bacterium
AGAAATTGCTTTTTATAGAAAGTGGACTACTCAGGACGTTCTATGTGAAGGAAGGAAAAGACATTACCCATTTCTTTTTTGACGAGAATTATTTCATAGCTCCTGTAAATAGTATTTACTACAATAAGTCTGAAATCTATGAATGGGAAGCAATAGAAACTTGTATTGTAAAAGTAATCCCTTTCGAAGAGTTTCTATTACTTGGAGAGCGTTTCCCAAGACTGACTCGCATCATATTGGATTTCTCTATTCAAATGCTGGATCTATTCTCCCAAAAGCTTAACCTCCTACAGTTTCAAACGGCTGGTGACAGGTACAGCATATTCTTACAGATGTATCCCGATCTTACTAATAGAGTGTCTCTCGGTGATACGGCCTCTTTCCTTGGACTGACACAACAAACCCTGAGTGTCATCAGGTCAAAGAAAAAATAAGATCCTCTCCACTTTTTTAGTGCTCTCTTCATTTTTTTAAGCTAGATGAAATTTTTTCTCATTTCTGTCTATGACCTTTGCCTCAAAGGGTATGCATAACTTGATTAAAGCAAGTAATCCCAAAGAAATACTGAAGCTAATTAAGAAGCTCTCCCCCCAGACTTTACCAAGTTTGGAATATCTTTCTCATAACAAAGAATTTCATGAAAACTCTTAACATCATAGTATTAGTCCTTTCTGGTCTTGCCTTGTTCTACGCCTGTTCTATGCGGCTATTCATGCCTGAAAAGGCTGTATTTCTTCAAACCTATTTTGAGAATCTTGATAACAGCCAAGGAATTCATGTTGATTTAGTGAATGAAGTAAGAGGAGAAGGTGCCGTCATGTTCCTCGGAGGAATAGTGGCCCTTCTTGGAGCGGTAAGGTCAAACTTCAGGCAATCAGCCTTTGTAGCGGTAACGGTTATTTTCGCTGGCGTGATTCTAGGGCGATCGCTCAGCTTCTTTGTAGATGGCATGCCCAGCACAAATCTGATTCGAGTGGCTATTGTAGAAGGTGTTATAGCTGTACTCAATATGTATTGTCTGGTGAATAGCCTGTTAAAGGCCAAGGGAAGCATAATGGAATAAGGAGCTGACAGCCGCATTTATTTTCCCCTCAATCGATTTCTATTCAAGCTAAGACATCTGTAATGTCTTGTATGAAATGCATAGTCCGGCTTTCTATCATTTCCGTTAGCGAGTCTGTTTGATTGAAATTCGGGTCTTCCACCAGGACGTGTTCAATGATGGAACGCTGAGCAGTCTTTGAGAGGGGGTATTTGTGCCATTTGCTTCCCCTGAGCAAGTCCCAATATTTCTGCTGAGTTTGCTTGTTTTGGCCGACTAGCCAGATTTCAAACCGTGCTTTTTCGTGATTAAACACCAAGCCTATTTTCAGCTTCTGACTTTTCAAATATTTGGGTGTTATGGGGAAGTAACTGATATCCATATACCCTTGATAAAAACTCCCTACTATGAATTCTGGAGAATATTTGTTTGAGAAATTAGTTCTCAAGTTCATCAAATACTCCATTAGCCCCCTGTATCCTTTAGGGACATTTTTAGATTGGAGCTGTTTGATATAATCCGATATGTATGGGGTTAAGGGTTCTTTCATATTGTAGAGATTCTCACATGGCACCTTAGGTTCTTTGCCAGCAGTCAAATGCCCCGACTGCGATTAGCAGACACTGTAGTTTTAACATAAACAACTAACAGCATCATTCGATCGATACAATCGACCTCAGGCTGTAGTATAGGCTTAAGCAGCTAAAGATTTTATCCGGTCGACACGAGAATACTACTTTGGCCTCCCCGGGAAGAACATATTCACTCGCTCTTTGTAGGCGGCATAATCAGGTCTTTTTTGGGTGGAGTAATATTCGGATGGAACTGCTCCGGTTATATACACCAAAGACATATACATAATCCTCGAAACAAACAGCAGACCTACTCCCAGCAAGATCCATATAGGTAGAGACTCTTTTTCCATCAGGGCTAACCAGGAAGGGATGGCAGCAATCACCAACCCGTTCCATACCATCCATTCTGCGAAGTAATTGGGATGGCGGGTATACTTCCATAGACCTACATCACAGACCTTATTCTTTTCTCCCAAAGCAGACATCTTCCGAATAAAGCTTAATTTTTGGGCGTCTGCTACTGATTCCATGATGATGGCTAGTACCCATATAATAAGGCCAATGATTTCGAATACGGAGAACGAAGGATCTGGATTGGATGCAATAATGAAGGCTGGTATGGCGAGGAAAGAAGCATTTGCCAAGCCTTGGGCTAAGGCATCCACCTGCATGGCAAGCTGAACATTGGTTTTACCATCTCGTTCCCAGCGCCTACGCTGATACTGGTATCGTGGGAATTCTTTCTTCAGATATCCTTTCCGCCATAATTGTAAGGCACCCATTCCCATTCTCATTCCGATGATGACGTAAATTCCTCCCACGATCTTGACTCTCCATGGATCTCCCTCCCCCAATAGTAAGCTAATCACCCCAATGCAAAACAGTCCCCATGGCCAGCCAATGTCCACATAAGACATTCTTCCTGTCTTCCAGATGGGCCAACAGACTACTAAGCCAAATAGGACCATCTGAGTAGCGAAATTGATGAGCGACAATTGCTGAAAGGATTGGCTGAAGACGAGTATCAAAAAGCCAATGACAAAAACGGTAAGGGGTTTGAAGTACTTCATGCAAGGAGTGTGTGTAGTAGTGTTAGGAATTTAGGTTCAATATAGAGAAATCTTTTCTGCTAGTATTCCGTCAATGGTTACTTGAGTATTTCCTCTCTTTGGAACCCCACCATTCAAATGGTGATCAAAGTTAATCAACTAACATTAGCTCGTCATGGCGGTGGGTTATTGGGTATGGACTTGCGGGTCAGCCGCCATCTATGGCCTGGAGGAGGCATTCTGAGATCCCAGCCGACCCCTCTAGCCATCCGCTGCAAACCCACTGGGATGTACTGTAGCCAAAGTCAAGTAAAATTAGGGTCAAATTTCTGTTTTGATTTTCCTACCGCAAAGA
>JBCBKZ010000767.1:0-3018 GCA_038520955.1 Bacteroidota bacterium
TACCACTACTTCTGAAGGAGAACATCTGCTCCCACCTTACTCTGTTAGCATCTTCTCGGAATAGGGTAGGAATTCAGGGGGCACACATACTTACTTATAGTCAATTCTATTATCCATGAGGAGATCCATCTTAAGTTTCTCCCTAGCCTTCTGTCTTTTTTCCGCCTTTGCCCAGTCTGATGAGATTAATATATCAGCCTCTTTTGCTCAGTCTATAGAGCTAAGAATCACAAGCGGGGGTACCATGAACTGGACGTTCAGCAGTTTAAACGATTACAATAAAGGCAAGTATGCAGATGCAAACTTTCAGGTAGCCTCTTCTACCAGTTTCGAGGTTTCTGCTGCTTTTACTCCTTTTACTAATGAAAATGGAAACCAGATAGACTTGAGAAATCTAACCTATCACATAGGGATAGCTGAGGGGAGACAGAATGAGAAAGGAGTAAGGTGGGATTTCCCCGCACCTGATTATTCAAGGCATAATATGAGAGCTATGGCATCAGGAGGAGTAACCCACTACTTTGTAGGATTCTTTACGGGTTCAGAAACGGATAAGACCATCCTCACTCCAGGACCTTCCGGAAATGCAGGATCATTTGATGACAATACATTTTGTATCAGGATGTCTTTAGGTTGGTCTACCCATAATCAACAAATGGGCATTCCCATACTCTTGGACCAGAACATCCAGCTAGGTACCTACACCTGTACCATGACCTTAACTGCCATTCCAAGTATTACCTGATAATGTTTGAGTGAGAGAATTTTGAATGAATACAAAAGAATTATTCAATCAGTCATTGAACCCTCAACATTAGCAACTCACAAAGCTCCCTCCCTAACAAGTCTGATTGAGTATTAAGTTAGATACAGAAAACTAGATTTTGGGTGTTGGGATGATTAGGTTCATTCCAACATCCTTTTATGTTAGGACATATTTAAGAAACAAAGAAACCACCATGATCATTTCCCTTGGTCCGGAATGGACAGACGAATACATCAGATTGAGAAGCGAGGCCATACGCCTACACCCAGATTCATTTGGCGCCGGACCTGAATACAAACACAGTAGAGAATCCACCCTACAAAAACTGGGAGCTAAACATGAAGAAGATTTTATCCTTGCATGGCAAGAGGGAGAAAGATTGGAAGCTATGCTAGGTTTTAAAAGAAATCAGGGAATCAAACACCAGCACAGGTCTGAAATTTGGGGAGTATATGTGTCAGAAGCCTATAGGAGAAAAGGCATAGCCCAAGCCCTGTTCGAAGAGTGTTTTCAGCGGGCCAGTAAAATGGAGGGCCTCAAAAAGATTCTGCTTGGCGCTTCTCATATAAACACAGGGTCCATCAAGCTATATGAGCGTTTGGGCTTTGAGGAATATGCGCGAGAACCTGCACGCATGATTTGGCAAGGACAGGAGTTGGATGAGGTGTATATGCATAAGTGGTTATAATTTTTTTGTAGAGACGCTACTGTAGAGACGCAAGATTTTGCGTCTCTACATATCCTGATCAAATTCTGTTATCTTTCTTCTATGGAAGAAATCTCTCAGGAAATTCTCACGAGAAAAGGGCCCAGGAAGACGGATGAAGTACTACCTGAGGTTAAAGCATTGCTGGAAGCTGGAAAATTGGAGACGGTCAACTTAACCGAATGGTTGGTCGTGGACCAAAACCAGCTCATACAAGCGGTATTTCCCTCTTTGGGATTGGGCGCACATATCCCCTTCCTTCAGGATAGGATGCTCAGTCTAGCCAAACCTACCGCCATGAAAATGGTAAAACTGGTGGGCGAATCCCTAAGAGAACTCGCTCCCTCTGCTGCTGAAGCGACCTCATGGCGTAGCCAACTGGGATCTCATCATTCTGATATCGTAAGATCATATGCGCCTTACTTGATAGAACTGGAAGGAGAAGATATACAGGATTACCTGGAAGCCTTCCGGCCCTTCGCAGCAGATCATCACTTTGGGGTGAGAGAAATAGCCTGGATGGCTGCCAGACCTACCATTACCTCCCACTTGGAAAAAGCGATAGAAGCACTGGCTAGCTGGACACAAGATGAAGATGAAAACGTAAGAAGGTTTGCTACAGAAGCTACCCGCCCCAGAGGGGTTTGGTGTAAGCACATAGATGCCTTGAAGGAACAACCTGAACTGGCACTACCACTACTGGAACCCCTGAAAGCCGATCCCGCCAAGTACGTTCAGGATAGTCTAGGAAACTGGCTGAATGATGCTGCTAAAACCCAAGCTGATTTTGTAATGCAGATAACAGAAAAGTGGCTAAGCGAGTCTGATAATAAAGTCACTCAACGAATAGTGAAGAAGGCCCGAAGAAGCTTGAAGTAAGCTATTAAGTTTAAGTGTAAGACTAAGTTGAAGGTTAAGTAAAAGAGATAAGAGGCTGGGGCAGATATTATTCTTGTATGAGATAGGGAGATAGCTGTTCTCTCACTTCCTCTTCTCTTATGCCCACATGGACCTCTATCTCCGCATTCTTAAGAATCTCAATCCCTTTTCCGGAGTTCTTCGTGTGAGGATCTATCATCCCTACATAAACCGCCTTACAGGAGGTTCGGGCTATGTGTTTAGCACAGGAAGGCGTACGCCCAAAGAAAGAACATGGCTCCAGGGTTACAAACATGATAAAGTCCTCCACTCCCCTTGGTAATTGATGAAGGGCCATGGCTTCTGCATGATGCTTACCGGGTTCATTTGTGTATCCTCTGGAGACAATCTGCCCATCTTTCACTATGACACAGCCCACAGGAGGATTAGGAAAACAGTTGGGTTTGGCTTTCAGTCCTTCTGACATTGCTTCCCCCATGAAATAGTCTATCTCCTTTAATGTCATTTCTCCATATTAGCAGCCACTCTCAAGTAATTTGAGAACGCTTATCTTAACGTCAGGATATCTCTAGATAATCTAACGTATTCACCACCTCATACTTCAAACTTCTATTCATGAAGACATTAAGAAAGGCCGTATGACTTCCTCCCGAAATGATGAATACTC
>JBCBKZ010000768.1:0-3014 GCA_038520955.1 Bacteroidota bacterium
ATGTGGGATTTACTGGAACCTTAATGATGAGACCGGAGATTGGTGGAGGAAACCCCATTACTTCCATAGAAGATGGACTGGAGAACACTTCCCAATGGAAGCTTTACCCTAATCCAGTGAGAACTAACAAGCTGAGCATACAAAGACCTGCTGATTTACCTAACAGATCAGGGGTAGCAAGCTTGGAGATCTATAGCCTGACCGGACAGCAATTGGCCTCCATTTCCTTCAGACTGGAGAAAGAGGAACAGCAACTTACCTTACCTGATCACCTGCCGGATGGGCTACTTCTGTACCGAATTAATCTGGTGGATTCTCCTTCCATTCAGAACAATTATGGTACCTTGGTCCTACAACGGAAACAATAAACTGTATGAAACTTGATGTACTTGTTATGGCAGCCCACCCGGATGATGCTGAGTTGGGCTGTTCTGGCACGATTGTAAAACTGACCAGCCAGCGGAAGAAAGTAGGGATAGTAGATTTTACTCGTGGAGAATTAGGCTCCAGAGGAACACCAGAACAAAGAGATGTAGAGGCCGCCAGGTCTTCAGAGATTATGGGGCTTTCTGCCAGAGTGAATATGGGATTCAGGGATGGGTTCTTTAAGAATGATGAAGAACATAAGCTGGCGTTAATCCAGCAGATAAGACGATACCAACCGGATGTAATCATAGCGAATGCCCCTACTGACAGGCATTCTGATCATGGTAGGGCTTCTTCCCTTGCCAAGGAAGCCTGGTTTCTTAGTGGACTTATCAAGATAGAAACCTCTTTTGAAGGAAAGGTTCAGGAGCCCTGGAGAGCGACCAGAATCATCTACTACATTCAGGACTACCTTATCATGCCGGACATAGTGGTAGATATTTCTGACCACTATGAGACCAAGGTAAAAGCCATAAAGGCATTTGAATCTCAGTTTTTCAATCCTAAGTATGATGGGCCTTCTACCTACATTTCTTCTAATGACTACTGGCACTTTTTGGAGGCGAGAGCCAGGGATGTGGGCCATTTGGTAGGCGCTACCTACGGGGAAGGATTTTTGTCAGATATTCCTGTGAAGATAGATACACCTTTGGGATTAGTGTAGGTGAATTTTGAGCTAATAGGGTGTTCCAAACATGTTCTTACCTTATTTATCATCTCTCAAGTGGGTAGGCCGTTCCTCCACGGGTTGTGGGAGGATTGTAGCGTTGCATTGGAGGGACAAAGCGTTTTTGCCTTCTTTTGGGGCAACTGCCAAAAGAAGGGCACAGGGCTGATATGGCAGGCCCGTGGCAGGCGACGCAGCACTGGTAAAGCTAATATTTTGAAAGGAATCGGCTATTGAAATGCTTGTAAAGAGTTTCTTATGACGGCCTCTTCTTTATTTGCCTTGATGCAAACGAAGCAAAAATCAAGAACGAACAAACCAAGGCCTTCCCACTAGCCTTCCTCCCCGCGTTCGTTCACCCCTACCCGCAAGAGAATAAAGTAGTTTTAAGGGTGAAAACCCATGAATTCAACTTAAAAAGAACATGAGCCATTCCGAATTTTCGGAATGGCTCATGCATATGTCTGAAGAATAAGGAGGTCCTTATTCTACGATTACCGTCTTAGTAACTACCGCTTCCTGTGTATTTACTCTTACGAAGTAAAGTCCAGTAGGTAGCGTAGAAACATCGATAGTCATGTCAACCGTGCTGTTAACAGCATTTGCGTTTCTTACGAATACACGCTGTCCATTCATGTTGAACATTTCTACCTCAGCACTTCTAAGTACCTCTTCAATACTGATAGAGATAACAGAGCTAGCTGGGTTAGGGAAGATGCTTAGGTTTCTCTCAGCTTCAGTAAGATCATCTTCAACAGACACTACAGTAGTAGCACCGAAGAATCCTCTTTCTTCCAGGTAAGTCCAGTTTCTTGCCCAGTTGTTGCTACCGAAAGCCCCTTTGAAAGTTACTTCAGAGAAGAAGTCTCCGGCTGGTACAGCAGTTAGCGTTGGGTTGAAGATAGCAGCTCCAGCCTGTGCACGTGGGTCAAGACCTCCGTCGTTAGTACGGCTGATTCCTACTAGACCTGGATTAGCCACTTCGTTTCCATTGTCTCCGAAGTAAGCTTGGATGAATGTCTGGTCAGCTTCTTCAGCTCCAGAACCAGCCACTGTGAATACAGCAGCAGGATCGTTACCAGCTACATTCCAGAAAAGGTTGTTTTCTAACTTCAGCTCTCCAGCAGTCAGACGATCGAAAGAATGCGTTCCTGAAGAAAGCTTCTCTACGTCAATACCTCTGTCGTAGTCTACGAAGATAGAGTTGTGGTACTCACCACCAGCATTATCACGGAAAGTGATGGCTCTTTTACCAGCACCAGCTCCACGACCGATGTAAGTAGCGTTGAATACTTTAGGAGTAGCGAATGGAGCACCAGTCTCAGGAGAAGTACCCCCATCATGCTCACCACCACGGTCAGAACCGATGTCGTCAGACTGGATAGCAAACCAGAACTGGTTTTCTCCTCTCCAACCTTCATCATAGTCAAAAGCATCATCATTGTTGAAAGCAGAGATCAACCACTTGGTTCCTACAGTTCCACCGAACCACTCGAAACCGTCATCAGCAGAGTTAAACACCTCTACAAACTCTATAGTGGTTCCAGATCCAACACCACCCATGGTCAGACCGTTGATCTCGTTACCAGCACCGATGTTAGTAGATCCATGACGGATGGAAGCGTAACGGAAGATACCAGAGTTATCTTCGTCATCATCACCACCGTAAAGACCACGAGCCTCAGTAGTAGGAATACCTTCAATAGCAGTTTCACCGGGCTCAGAGTTTAGAGAAGCATCACCAAGGATGATTACCCCACCCCAAAGACCAGAAGTGTTTAAAGGAATATCGCTAGGATTGTCAGTGTCATCTACAATAGAAGTAAAGATGATAGGATCAGTAGAAGTACCTTCAGCTCAGATATAACCACCACGAGCTACAATCAGAGCAGAAGCCTGTGCACCCTGTCCAGTGCTACCT
>JBCBKZ010000769.1:0-3012 GCA_038520955.1 Bacteroidota bacterium
ATATATGTCTTATTCATGTTCAAAGACGGAAGTTAGGGTATGTTGGCTAGCTCAAGCTAAGGGGTAATTTCTATCGGAAAAGAAGAAACGGATTACCTGGGAGGTTGATCAAAAGAGGTTTCACCAATGGGGATCACATTATAGTCTCCCCAATACTCTTCCTGAAGGGAGCCTACCACCTCTATGAAGGGTTCATCCAGCGAGAGGGCTTCATCTAATGGGAAGTCATCAATCTTATCATTGAGGATTTCTGTTGTGAGAAAGGTATGATGAGAATAAAGGTTCACACCCATGGGTGGGAAGTTGTATTCATTGGTAACTCTCGCATCCTGCAGGTACCAACTATCTTCATATTCCATATAGTTGACCTCGTACTTCCTGGAGGTAAGTTCCAGTTTGTCGCTGGTCTGATTGTACAATTTCTTACCAGGGTAGGTTACTTCATATCTGGCTCTCACAACAGCCAGGCTCTCCAAATCAATAAACACCTTGCCCTTGAATAAGGCCATGGTGCTTTGAAGCTTTTTGGGAGAAAAGGAGAATACATAGGTGAGCCTATCATTATGATTGATGACCTCTTCAAAGCAGAAGTCATAATACTTCTGGTTTTTCCGAGTCAGGAAGGAATCTCCATTTTTCATTACATCCAGAAGAATTCCTAAATGTGGCCCTTCCGTGATAAAAGGGAGTCGGTAATCTTTGCCCCGGTAAGTATAAACTCTGGGAGTTACTTTTTGACGGCCTTTTACTACCCGTACTTTATCAGGTCTATATTTATGATAAGGGGTTTTGTACAACTCCAATATCCCTTCAGCAAATAGCACTTGGGTGTTGGATGTCCGCTCGCCCATTTCTTCCTGGTAGAACCCCTGAATGAGAGTAGGGTGGGTTTCATAATTAGCAGATCGCTCTCTCCATGCTTTCAGAATAGTATCTTCCGGCGAGATAGACACAATTTCTACCTCTTCAAGGGTGAGCGATTGCGAAAGTAGGCTGACCACTAAAGAATCTTTTCCAATGCTTTCCAGAGGGATACATAGGGTCTCATATCCTATGTGGCTAATCTGCAGGGTGTCATTCTGCAAGTTGACAGGTATCTTGAGCATAAACTCTCCCTGCTCATTGCTCAGTGTCCCGATCTTGTTATCTCCCACACTCAGGCGTGCATAGGCAATGGCGTTCTGTGTATCTTCTGCTAGTACCCTACCCACGATCTTTTTTAGGCTCGTCTTAGAAAAGCTGGTACTGGAAAGAAACCCTATGATGAAGACTATCCTTAAAACGCTTTTGTAGATCATAAGCCTGGAATTAACATGCTACTCTTTTCAGACAACCGCCAAGTAGCTGTAAGGGTTTGGACTTCATGAAAGCACGGAATGGAGAGGGTAGTTTCCCTGCCAGAAAATAGGGTATTCTTTTCCTATATCTGCCCTCCCAACCTCTCTACCGCTTTTCTGGCAGATTCAGCAGCTACATGTACCATAGACCAACCTTCCCCATCTGTGTACAGGTCGCCCGCGAAGAAGAGCTTATCTTCTACTGGTTGAGACATGGCTTTTACTGCCGAATAGGTGGCTATGCTGAATTCCGGATAGTAGGTGCCTTTAGCGAAGGGATCATCACTCCAGTTCTTAAGGGTATGTTTGAGGTAGTTAGAGGTAGCCTGCCCATCAAATATGTCATCAAGTTCCTTCAGAATAAACGCTATTCGCTCGGATTCTGGCAGGTCCAAATACGGCCTTGAATAAGTACCTACAGCTAGGAGTCCGAGAATGTTGTCCTTGCTGTTTTTGGCGTAAGCAGCATCAAAGTACACCCTCGTTGGGCCTTTTCCTTCATCCTGAACTCTTACCATGGTTGGATAAAAGGATTCTTTAAAGGAAATGAAGCACTTGAAGCCCTCATACAGGTCTAATTCTTCAATGGCTTCTTGTTTCTTTTTGTGCAAGGCAGGGATAAAGGAAATATCTCCCTCTTTCAGGATGGTTACGGGAACCGTTACAATCACTCTATCAGCAGTAAATTCTCCCTTATCTGTCCTGATGCTAATCAGATCCTTGCTGTAGTCTATGGTGTTGACTAACTGATGATACTGTATGCTTTCCTTGATGGTCGGCAGAATATAGGTTTCGTAAAAGTCTATCCAGGAAGAATTGGTAAATCTTAAATCACTTTCCGATAGCTCCATATCTCCCAATTTCATCTTCTCTCCACTTTCTGCATCCAGGCAGTAGTCTACCTCAAAGTCGTAAGAAGTGGTTCGTACGTCTATCTTAACCGTAGGGTTTGCCACTATGCGCTCCAACACAGGTTCCGTCGTATGTAGCCATTCTGCTCCCAGTGGGATGGTGAAATCTGTAAAGCCTTTGAGAGATTCTATTCGACCGCCATAGGTGGAAGAGGCTTCCAGGACGGTTACATCTACGCCTTTCCTTTTGAGTAGGTAAGCGGCAGACATGCCCGCAGCACCAGCACCTATGATGATAACTTTCTCATTAGGCTTGAGAACGGGAGTAGATTTACTGGAACCACAACTACCTAAAAACGGCATGCCTATCCCCAGTATGGCAGACATCCTTAAAAATTCACTTCTGTGCATGATAGCCTTTACTTAATCTAACAGCTTTCCCAAAAGTAGGATTAAGTAATGACAATGATTTGTCCAATTAAGACATTATGGAATGAGGGACTGGTTATGCAAAACTTTACTCTTGCTTAAGGCTTACTTTATCCTCCATAAGTAAAGCGAAATACTTCTCTTTAAACTCTACATGGATTCGGCCCTATATGGTGTAGGTTTCTCCATGCTCGGTATGGACAAGCAGTTTCGAGGTAACCTGCCACTCAAAGGCTAGGAAGTAGATTAGCTAGAATTTAAGGGTAGACATAGTTTTGTCAATTGGTGTGGTTTGCTGGTGAGTGAGGGGTTAGTTGATGGGGGGAGTAAGTATTTCCCTTAAATTCTAGCTAATCTACTTCCTAGCCTTTGAGTGGCAGGTTACCTCGAAACTG